>DATAPS010000521.1:0-5314 GCA_036265085.1 Acetobacteraceae bacterium
CGCCTCGGGTGAGTCGGACCGCATTGGCGCGCAGAACGCGTCGGGCGAGTCGACCCGCCAGGGTGCGCAGAACGCCTCGGGTGAGTCGGACCGCATTGGCGCGCAGAACGCGTCGGGCGAGTCGACCCGCCAGGGCGCGCAGAACGCCTCGGGTGAGTCGGGCCGCATTGGCGCGCAGAACGCGTCGGGCGAGTCGACCCGCCAGGGCGCGCAGAACGCCTCGGGTGAGTCGGACCGCATTGGCGCGCAGAACGCGTCCGGTGAGTCCGGCCGCTTCGGTGCGCAGAATGCCTCGGGGCAGCCGCACTCAAGCATGGCGAAGCCCTGCGGCTAACACGGGGCCGCGTTTCGCACGAAACCTCACGTATCGACCTCGGGACGGTGCCGCATTCAGTGTGGTGCCGTCCCGAACCACTTCGATGCCTGCCGCTTCCCTGGCGGGTGTTCCATCGATCTCCCCCGCGCGAGCTGTGAACGCGTTCAGCGGATATCGGATCCGGATGGCCCATGACTGCGCAGAGGACGAAATCGTCCGCCACCGCGCAACCCTGGAGCCGACCATGATCGCGATCCTGCTGATTACCGCACTCGGAATCATCGTGGCGTCGCTCGCCGGCGCCGCGCTCGACACGGTTTCGCGTGATCCCTCCCACCGCCTCATCCCGAACGACTGAACCCGGTCTCGTCCTGTGAACCCATTCAGCGCGCTTGGGCTGAGATGAATTCCGTGAGACACCGGCGCTTGCTCGAACGGAGCGGCGCCATGGTCGACAGAACGCAGCCTTGGATCGCCAAAGCTCTGCAAGCGCCGGTGTTCGCCTTCATGCGCGAGGCGGATGTGTCGCGGCTGCTAGGCGCGGCGACGCAGGTGCTGCTGCGAGACGAGCAGGCGCTGTTCGCGCGAGGCGATCCGGCCCGGACCGTCTACCTCATTCTCTCCGGCTCCGTCCGCATCAGCACGAGCGCGGCGAGCGGGAAGCGGATCACGGTCTCGATCTTCCAACGCTACGACATGATCGGCGAGATCGCCGTCGTCGACAGAGGGACGCGGACGGCGGACGCGATCGCGATGGGGCCCGTGGAGCTGGCCAGCATCCCCGGTAGCACGTTCCTCGATGTCCTCGCCGATTCGGCGGTTCTTGCCAACCACCTGCTCCGAGCCGCGATCACGCGTCTCCGCCACACCTACGTGCTGCTGGAGGACGCGAGCCTGCGTAGCCTGGAGCTGCGTTTCGCACGCATGATCCTGCATCTCGCCAAGCTCGGCGCGACCGGCGACAGCCGCGTGCGGCTGCAGGTTCGCATGCATCAGGACGAACTCGCGGATCTGCTCGGCGTCACGACCCGCAGCATCATCAACGTGCTCAACAAGTGGCGCGCGGACCAGCTGGTCAATTTCGACGGGCGGACCGCGCAGCTCACGATCCTCAATTTCGACCGGTTCCGGGCGCTGACCGAGGGGGAGTAGGGGTTACAGCCGCGCGATGCGGACTGCCGCGCCGATCAGGTCGAACAGGTCCAGCAATCGCGCGACATAGTGGTCGCGGACCGAGAAACCCGGGGCGGCCGCGTCGAAGAACTGCCGTTCGAGAGCCCCGATCATCCGCAGCAGCCGCGCGCGATGCAGCCCAAGCGCCCGCTGGACCGGGTCGGACACCACGCCTGCGAACGCCGCGAAGGTCGTCGCGACCAGCATCAATCCGCCCGTTGTGGTTGCGAGCAGTGCGGCGGAAGGGGCGGCGGGGAATAGTCCGTACCACACGCCGCCCAGTCCTGCGCCCAGCGGGAACGACGCAACCGCCGCCTGCTGAGCGAAGACACCTGCGAGCGCCGGACCGAGAGTCGCTGCGCCGGGCGTGAGCTTGTGCAGGGCGATTGCCCCGGAGCTCAGAGTGAGCAGCCCGGTCGTGATCTCGGCGGCGGCCGCGCGGCTGACGGCATATTCGCCCATCGCGTGCTGCAGTTGCTCGCGGAAGGCCGGATCGCCGCCGCGGCGGCCGATCTCGGCGAGCGCATGCGCAACCGCCGCCTCCACCAGCGGGGAGCCGAGGATCGCCTCGGCGAGCGCATCGCGCGTGGCGGCGCGGTCCTTGTCCCGATAAGGGACCTCCAGCAGCTCGGTATGGATCAGCCACGCGATCTCGCGTGCGACCGCCGTCTCGAAGATGATTGGCCGGCGCATGAACCGCGCGAGACCACGGGCGCCGGCCTTCTCGGCCAATGTCGCACCGAGCCGGAGACCGACCTGGGGCGCGGCGAGCGTGAGGTTGGCGGGCGCCTTCACGATATCCCAGCCGATGGCGTTGCGGTGGATCGCGAACGTGCCGCGCAGCGAAAAATGCGCGTCGACGAACGGATCGACCTTCGCCCGCCGCGCGGCGAAATAGCGGCGCGCGCCGTCCGCCACTGCGTCGCGGGCGAGATCACGGCTGAGGATGGCGCCATCGGGCATGAGGAAGGAACGCTCGATAGCCCTGTCTGGGTTGCCGGCGCCGGCGTGCCGCCGCTGCAAAGTTGCCTCGCTCGCCACAATTGCCAGCGCCATTCCTGCGTGAGATAGAAGACCAAGTTCCGTGACGACAAGAATGCGCCCGCATGACGGGCCGAACAATCTGACTCGCCCCGTGTGCGCGCGGCCGCGATCAGGTGGGATTGGGGGAAACCGATGTCGCATCCGCTCGTGATGGGAAGGCGTGAAAGCCTCATCCTTGGAATCGGCGGCCTCTTCGCGTTGAGCGCCGGCAAGGCGAATGCGCAGGGCGAGATCAACCTGACGTTCTGGTCCGTACGCCTCAACACGCCCGAACTCCAGGCCGCGCTCAAGCCGATCCTACGTCAGTTCGAGGCCGAGCATCCGGGCATCAAGATCACCAACGAACCCGTCTCCGGCAATCTCGTCTATCCGAAATTCATGGCCGCCGTGCAGGGCCAGAAGATGCCGGATATCGCAGAGGCGTTCTCCTACCATCCGTTGCAGTTCGCCGCCCTCGGCCAGATGGAGCCGATGGACGACATCATCGAGGAGTGGAAGGCGAACGGGTTGCTCGCCGACATCTTCAACGAGTTCGCGTACAAGAAATTCTACTGGAAGGGCCATTACTGGGGCGTCCCCTACAACCTCGATCCGCGGGCAATCTACTATCGCAAGGATCTGCTCGCGGCGAAGGGCATCGCGCCGCCGAACAACTGGGATGATTTCCAGAAAGCGGTGATTGCGACGCATGATCCGAAGAACGGCGTATATGGCGTCGTCTTCCCGGCAGGGAACTTCTTCACGACCCAGCATATCTACATGGGGTTCATGTTCCAGGCGGGCGGCAGCATCCTCGACAAGGACAACAACCTGGTCTTCGGCACCAAGGCGAAGGATGCGAACGTCAGAGCGCTCGTCTATCTCACCGACTTCGTCACGAAGCACAAAGTGACGCCGGAGGGGATCGCGTCCTACGACGCCCCCGACGTCGAGACGGTGTTCGTGCAAGGACGCGCCGCGTTCGGGATGGGGCGGGCCGCGCTCATCGGCCAGCTGATGAGCCAGAATCCCGACATGGTCGACAATGTCGGTGTTCTCGAGACCTTGCAGGGGCCTGAGGCAAAACTGACCGCCGGATTCTACAATCCGATGTTCGTCTGGAAATACAGCCCGCATGTCGACGCGGCGAAAACGTTCGTGCGCTGGTTCGTCAATCCCACGCGGATGGACCCGATCTACCGTGCCGTGCCGGGCCAGCACTGGCCGATCTTCAAGTCAGCGGTCAACTCGCCGAGGGTGCAGCAAAACCGACTCCTGCGCGAGATGCTGCAGAACGTTGTGCCGTACACAACCGACTTCGCGTACCCGGGCACCGGCATTCCGCAGATGGGCGCGATCGACGGCGAGAAGATGTTCGCGGCACCCGTAAACGAGGTCGTGGTCGGCAAGAAGACGCCGGAACAGGCGGTGCTCGACGCGCAGGCGTCGATGGCGAAGCTGTTCCAGTCGTAACGCCCCGCCCGGAGGACCGCTCCCAAGAACGCGCGGGACGGCAGGGACATGCTCCACGCGCAGCGCGCCCGGTTTGCCTACTACCTGATCCTGCCGGCGCTGCTGTTGATCACGTGCCTCAATCTCGTGCCGATCGTCGAGGCCATCGTCGTCAGCCTGCAGAGCCAGAACATGATCCGCCCCGATCCGGAGGCGTTCGTGGGCGTGCAGCATTACATTCAGGCCTTGGCGCCTGACGGCGACTTCCGCAGCAGCCTCGCGCTTACCCTTATCTGGACCGCCGGCTCCGTGGCCGGCGGCTATCTGCTCGGCCTCGGCCTCGCCCTGCTGCTCAATCTGGCCATGCGCGCGCGAGGCGTGTTTCGCGCGCTGCTGCTGATCCCCTGGGTGATCCCCGACGTCGCGGTCGCGATGGTCTGGAAGTGGCTCTACGCCGACCAGTTCGGCGTGTTCAACTTCCTGCTCCTGAAGTTCGGCCTCGTCAGCAGACCCGTGCAGTGGCTCGCGGATCCGTGGATGGCGATGGCCTCGGTCATCTTCGTGCAGATCTGGAAGCTCTACCCGGTGATGTTCATCGTGCTCCTGGCCGCGCTGCAGAACGTCGCCAAGGAGCTGCACGAAGCGGCGATGATCGACGGCGCGAACGCCTGGCAGCGCTTCGTCAACGTCACCTTCCCCGTCATCCGGCCGACCAGTCTCGTCATCACGCTGCTGGCGAGCATCTGGACGTTCCAGGCGTTCGATATCGTCTACCTGCTCACGGGCGGCGGCCCCGCGGGCGCCACGCAGATCCTGCCGACGCTGATCTACCAGAAGGCGTTCTGGGCATCGCAGATCGGCTATGCGAGCGCGCTGGGTATCCTGCTGATGGTTTGCCTGCTCGTCATCAGCGTCTTCTATCTCCTGGCCTACCGCCATCAGGCGAGCGCACAGGGGGCCACCTGAGATGTCACAAGCGAACATCGCGCTGAGCCGGCCTTTCGCGCTGCCGCGGATCGGCTACCGCGGCGCGTTCGTCCTCCTGCTGACCTATGCGGCGGTCGCACTTGCCCTGATCTTCCTGCTGTTCCCCGTGTTCTGGATGCTGTCGTCCTCGCTCAAGCCGCAGACGGAGATGTTCGCGCGAAGGATGACGATGCTGCCGATCCGCTGGACGCTGCAGAATTATCTGAATGTTTGGAACGGAACGTCGTTCCCGCTGTATTTCTGGAACAGCTTCAAGGTCGCGGCGCTCTCGACCTTCTTCGCCGTCGTCGTCTCGATGTACGCGGCGTACGCGATCGCGCGGATCCGCTTCTGGGGACGCGGCGCGTTCGGGCTCTTGCTGCT
>DATAPS010000522.1:0-2801 GCA_036265085.1 Acetobacteraceae bacterium
GTCCAGGTCGAGAAAGGCCCCGCCCGGCACGCCACCGAGAAGCTCGGTGAGAAGGATCGGCGCGTCGGTCGCGACGATCGTGGTTTCCGTCCCCGCGGCGTTGGCGGTTGCGGTGACCGGGTTGCCGTTGGTCTGGCCGAAGGTCAGGATCGCGGCGGCGTTGGCCGCTCCGGTTGTAAGGGCAAGGACAGCCACGCTGCCAATGAGAAAAGCTCTCATGTGAATGCTCCCAGGGATTGTTGGCTTGTCCCCGACAGATTACCCGCAGTTCAGGAAAATTGCACGTTACAATCGGTCGCGCCGATCACGTCGGGTGCGGCGTCCAGAGATCGCCGGGGATCGCGCCCAAGACAGTCGTGCTGTTCAGCTCGGTCGAGAGCACCGCCAACGTGGACGGCTGCGCGGCCTCGACCGGATGTGTGGGAAGCCAGGCGAGGAAGTCAGCCAAGACCAGGTCGTGATACTGCGCAACCGTCTCCATCGGCGGCGGTGGCGGCGGAGTGGCAGGCGGCGGAGGCGGAGGCGGGTTTGACGGAGGCGGCGGCGTCGCGGTTCCACCGCCGCCCCCCGAGCCACTGACGAACTGCATGTGGGAGAGGTCGAGCGTCGGCCGCGTCGCGAGACTCACGTTCCCGGAGTCCGTCACCGGCCCGCTGTTCGGCAGCGGCGGCGCGGGCGTCGCACTCCACACCGAATTGTCGGTGAACTGCACCGGCGTCGGGCTCGCGTTGATGATGCCGTGCCCGTTGGCGCGGTCATTGACGATGGTGTTGTGATCGATCGACACCGTGCCGGGGTTCTGGGTTCCGTTCTCGCCAACGGCGAACATGTAGAAGTTCTGGCTGTTCGGCCCTTGTTCGATGACATTGTTGGAAATCGTTGCGTCGCCGCCTCTGGGCAGGTCGATCGAGTAGCTCGACGAGCCCGAGTTGTCGAAGATGCGGTTGTTGGTGATGACGTTGGTCGACGCAAAACTCTTGATCTCGTGCCCGAGCACCGCGTCGTGGAAATAGCTGTTGGTGATTGAGAGTTTGGCCAGCGAGCCCGACGCATAGATGTTGTGCGACTTGCCGCCGTTGCCGCCATTCGCGGCGAACTCGGAATGATCGATCGTGATCGTCCCGTTCGGATCTCCGGCGCCGAGCACGCCTTCCTGATTGTTGTGGAAGAAGTCGTTGGTCAGCGTGAGATTGCCGCCTTGGTAGCGCACCGCTGCGCCGTTCTGATCGCCGGCTTTCACACCAGAGATGTCGAATCCGTTGATGGTGACGTTCGTGCCCGGCGTCCCCTCGGTGATCATCGCCTTGCCGTTCGGCGGTGAGGCGGTGGCGACCATTTTCACTTCGCCGCCGACGGCGTTCAGCGTGAGGCTCTTGTTGACGATGACAGGAAAGTCGTTGGTGTAGGTGTGATCGGCGGAAACGTTGATGGTATCGCCGCTCTGTGCCGCAGCGACGGCGGCGGAGATGGTCGCGAACTGGCCGTTTCAGGCCAACGGTGAGCGTTGCCATTCATTGCACTCCTATGTCGTTGAAAATCGTCGCCGCCGCCCCTGGAGGAATGACGAGCACTGAGACGGCGGCGAGGCTTCGGCCCGTAGGCAAGACCGGGAGGAAACGCCTAGGCGGGTCTCTGCGGGGTTGAGGTCACGGAGGCGGTACCGCACGCAACGCGAGCAGCTTCTCGACCACCTCGACCGGGACCTTGTTCATGCATGCGGCGATGACCGGTGAGACCGCCTCGTCCCGCCGTGCCTCGCGCCGCTCCATGTAGACGAGTAGCCCGCCGATCATCAGGACATTGAGGACGATCAGCGCGAGATACTGCGCCGGCTGTAGCGCGTCGATGACGCGGTTCGTCGCCTTCGAGATCGCACTGACGGCAGTCGGGTTGCCGTTGCCGTTCGGCGCTTCGCTCATGGATCATCCGGGCGGTCGGGTGCTGCCCGTGCTGCCGCCGCGAACTGCTCGGCGAGCGCCTGCACGATCGGCTGCGCGACGCGATAGGGCGCCTCCTGCAGCGCCGTCATGACGACGTTCCACTGCTGCGCTTCGAGCATGACGCCGAACGTATCGGTCGGCTTCACAGATAGAGCCCGTTATTGTTCTTGGTCCCGGTCACACTGCCGGGGAAGTAGGTCTCGCCGCTCGCGTGCGTGTCGATCACGCCATTCGAGTTGCAGAGATAATGCGGGCCGGTCGCGGGGCCGTTGAAGGTGCAGCCCCAGGAGAGGATATTCCCGTTCGCCTGCACCTGAGCAAAGCCGGAGCTGAAATTGGGCGTGCCGACGACGTCGACGTGCGCGCCGACGAAATTGACGTTGCCGCCGGTGACCGATGTGAGGAACGAGGGCGCGGCGCCGCGGATCGAGAATAGGGCACCGGTCGACACGACGATCCGGCCGAACGCGTCGGCGATGATGTGCCCCTGCGAGCAGGGATCGAAGGTGATGTCGGACGGAAAGACCAAGCCGCCGTCTTCGGCCGTGATCGCGATCGCGCTGCCGCCGCCGCCGATGGTGAGCGCCTGAATTTGGAGCTGCGCGGCATTCGAGACGTAGCAGCACGCGCCGTTGTTCTGCGGGATGGTGACCAGCGTCACGTCGGTTGGATTGCCGACGATCAGCGGTGCGGGATCGGGCGTCGGCGCGTCCCACGTGAAACCCGCATAGGCGCCGTTGGCGAGCTGCAAGCGGGGCTGATGTCCGGCCGCGTCGATCTTGTCGCGGATGTAGTCGAGCCCGCGCTGGATCGACTGCCAGGGCGTCGCGGTCGTAAGCCCGTCGTTGGCATCGTTGCCGG
>DATAPS010000523.1:0-24897 GCA_036265085.1 Acetobacteraceae bacterium
CTGCGCATGAGCGGCCGATGCCGAGAGGAGCAAAGTCGCCGCGATCAGGTAGTGACATTTGAAGGGAATCATCATACATCTACTCTATGTTCGCGGCATTGCAGCAATCCGAAGCGCCGGCCGGCCCGCGCGCCGAAGCGACTCGCTCCGCCATCATCGCCACCGCCGAGCGGTTGTTCCGGACGCTCGGCTATCGCAAGACCGCGGTGGCCGACATTGCGCGTGAACTCGGGATGTCGCCCGCCAACGTCTACCGCTTCTTCCCGAGCAAATTGGCGATCAACGAGGCGATCTGCGCCCGCATCCTCGTCGGTCTCTCGGAACTGTGCTGGTCGATCGCGCGCGGCCCTGGCAGCCCGCCGGACCGGCTCCGCAAACTTTACATGACCATCCAGCGGCAGACGATGTCGCTCTTATTCGACGACAAGCGCATGCATGACATGGTCGCGGTTGCGATCGAGGAGCACTGGGGCGTCATTGACCAGCACATTCGCGACGTGGAGACGGCGATCCGGCACGTCGTCATGGATGGGCAGGCGAGCGGGGACTTCGCCCGCCTCGATCCGGAGCAGACCGCTGAGCTGATCCACGCGACGATGGCCTCTTTCTCGCACCCGACCGTGATCGAGCAGTGCACCGGGAACACGTTCGACCTGGAGAAGGTCGCCGCGGGGATGGCGGAATTCTCGCTGAGGGCCCTCCGTCCCTGACGATTATTGACATCCGTCAGCACGTCAGCCAACCTGCCGCCGCCTGATTACGGATGGCGTTGATGCTCCGGCTTCCGCCTGCTCTCCTCCTCGCGCTTCCTCTGCTACTCGGCGCCTGTTTCGAACGGACCCAGCCGACCGTCGAGATCGTGCCTCGGCCGGTACAGGCCTTGCGCGTTGCGCTCGCACCCGAGCATGCGGACCGTGTCTACGCTGGCGTGATCCAGCCGCGGCGCGAGGCCGACATCGGCTTCCGGGCGGGCGGGCGGGTGACCGAGCGGCTCGTCGATATGGGTGCGCGTGTAATCGCGGGGCAGGAACTGGCGCGACTCGACCCTGTGGACCTCGCACTCGCGGTCCACAGTGCCGAGGCCGATCTCGCCGCTGCCGAAGCCAACCTCGTGCAAACGCAATCGGATGCCATGCGCAGCCACACGCTGGCCGGACAGGGCTGGCAGGCGGCGGAGACCGACGAGGTCAAGCAAGCCGCCGCCCGCATTGCCATCCAGAAGGTCGCGAGCACACAGGCCGCTCTCACCCTCGCCCGCAACAAGCAGGATTACGCCACGCTCCGCGCCCCTGCGGACGGCGTCGTAACGGCTGCCCTCGCCGATCCCGGGACCGTCGTCACCGAAGGTCAGCCGGTGCTTCGGATTGCCGAAACCGGCGTTCTGGAGGCCGCGATCGCCCTCCCCGAAGCCGCGCTCCCGCTAGCCGGCAAGCCCGGCGCCAGCGTCACCTTCTGGGCGCGCCCCGACACTCGCCTTTCCGCCAAGCTGCGCGAGCTCTCGCCCGTGGCGGATCCGAAGCTCCGCACCTACGCCGCCCGCTACACGCTGCCCGATGCACCTGCCTGGCTCGCGATCGGCATGACCGCGACAGTACATCTGGCCGATGGGAACGCCAGCCCGGTCGCCATGCTACCGGCCGCGGCGCTGCTTGATCGCGGCAACGGCCCGATGGTCTGGGTCATTGATCCGGCGACGAATCGGCTGCGTGTGCAACCGGTTGCCCTGATCGGCATGCGTCAGGACCGCGCCATCGTGGGCGGCCTGAGCGACGGCGCGCTCGTCGTCGGCATGGGCGTGCAGAAGCTCGATCCCGACGCCGCCGTTCGCGTCGCCGACATCCGGCCGGCGACGGAGTGAGTGCGTTGAAGGGCCTCAACCTTTCCCACTGGGCGGTCACCCATCGTAGCCTCGTCGGATTCCTGATGGTGTTGCTCTTCGCCGCGGGCACGCTCGCCTACATCAAGCTCGGCCGCGACGAGGATCCGCACTTCACCGTCAAGCTGATGGTGGTCTCCGCGGTTTGGCCCGGCGCGACCGCCGCCGAGATGCAGGACGAGGTCGGCGAGCGGATCGAGCGCAAGCTGCAGGACCTGCCCTGGCTCGACCATCTCACGACCTTCACCCGGCCCGGCGTGGTCGCGATCCAGGTCAGCTTCCGCGACGACACGCCGCCCGCCCAGGTTCCGGCGCTGTTCTATCAGACACGAAAGAAGCTCGACGACATCCGCCCGAACCTGCCGGCCGGCGTGCAGGGACCGGACGCCGACGACGAATACGCCGACGTCTATGGCGCGATGTTCGCCCTGACCTCGCCGGATGGCAGCGCCGACAACGGTGAGCTCGTCCGGCAGGCGGAGCACGTGCGCGACCGGCTGCTGCGTGTACCGGGGGCGGAGAAGATCACGGTCAGCGGTGAGATTCCGCGCACGATTTTCGTCGAGTTCAGCCACTCGCGTCTGGCCACCCTCGGCATCACGGTGAGCGACATCGCCAACGCCATCGCGCGGCAGAACCTCGTGGCCGCAGCGGGGATGGTCGAGACGAACGTCACCCGGATCCCCGTCCGGGTCGACGGCGCGCTCGACGGAGTGAAGAAGCTGTCCGACGTGCCGGTCGCGGTCAGCGGCCGCAACATCCGGCTCGGCGACATCGCGGAGATCCGGCGCGGTTATGTCGATCCGCCATCCTTCTCGGTCCGCCACAATGGCCGCGATGCAGTCGTCGTCGCGGTTTCCATCCAGAAAGGCACGAACGGCCTCGCGTTCGGCGACGCGCTGCACGCCGAAGTCGCGCGTATCCAGGCGGACCTGCCGGCCGGCGTCGAGATGCAGCAGGTCGCCGACCAGCCGACGGTGATCGGCGAGGCGGTCGGCGAGTTCCTGCTGAAATTCGGGGTCGCCCTCGGCGTCGTGCTGGCCGTCTCCCTCCTCTCGCTCGGCTGGCGCACCGCCATCGTGGTGGCGCTCGCCGTGCCGCTCACGCTGGCGGCGGTATTCCTCGTGATGGACCTCGTCGGCATCGAACTGGAGCGGATCTCGCTTGGCGCGCTGATCCTCGCCCTCGGGCTGCTGGTGGACGATGCGATCATCGCCATCGAGACGATGGTAGTGAAGCTCGAAGAGGGCGCGGACCGGATCACCGCCGCGAGCCACGCCTGGAGTTCGACCGCCTTCCCGATGCTGAGCGGCACGCTTGTCACCGCCGCCGGGTTCCTGCCGGTCGGTCTCGCCAACTCCACCACCGGCGAATATGCGGGCGGCATCTTCTGGGTCGTGACCCTGGCGCTGATCGCGAGCTGGGTGGTGGCCGTGGTGTTCACGCCATTCCTCGGCATGCTGCTGCTGCCGGCGCCGAAGCCCGGCGTGCGTCACACTGGGGCCTATGAGACGCGCACCTATCGCGGCCTGCGCCGCCTCGTCGGCTGGAGCATCCGCCGCCGCGGCCTCGTCGTCGCCGCGACGGTCGCGGCGCTGTTCGCCGCCGGCGGGGGGATGAGCGTCGTGAAGCAGCAATTCTTCCCCAGCTCCGCCCGCCCCGAGCTGATCGTCGACGTGAAGCTGCGCGAGGGCGCCTCGCACGCCGCGACGACGAAGGCGGTGGAGCAGCTGGAGGCGACGCTCGCCGGCGATCCCGATATCCGCTGGTTCACGAGTTACATCGGCGGAGGCCCGCCGCGCTTCTTCCTCGCCTACAATCCGGCACTGCCGAACGATGCGCTCGCGACGATGCTGGTGACCACCGCCGGGCCGGAGGCGCGCGAGCGCGTCCGCGCCAAGTTGCAGGCGCTCGCGGCCGAGGACGCCATCCCGGAGGCGCGCATCCGCGTCTCCCGCCTGGAACTCGGCCCGCCCGTCGGCTTTCCCGTGCAGTTCCGCGTTGTCGGCAGCAATATCGCGGATGTGCGGCGCGCGGCCGACCAGGTGCTCGACGCCCTCCGCGCCGCGCCCGGCACCCGCGACGCCCAGCTCGCCTGGGGCGAGCGCGCAACCTCGATGCGACTCGAGCTCGATCAGGCCCGCATCAGCCAGCTCGGCCTCTCGTCGGCCGACATCGCGCAGAGCCTGCAATCGCTGCTCTCAGGCACCGTCGCGACCGAGATTCGCGACCGCACCAAGCTGGTCGACGTCACGCTGCGTGCCGTTCCGAGCGAGCGGCTCGATCTCGACCGCTTGCCAGACCTCGCCATCCCGACCGCCGCCGGCCCGATCCCGCTCGCGCAGATCGCCCATCTGGTGCCGCAAACCGAGGAGCCCATCATCTGGCGCCGGGACCGCGAGCCGTATCTGACGGTGGAGGCCGATGTGCAGGACGGGCTCCAGGCCCCCGACGTGACCGCCGCCGCGCTGCCGCGCGTGCAATCCGTGGCGCTGCCCGAGGGCGTCCGCGTCGAGACCGGCGGCGCGGCCGAGGAGTCGGCAAAGGCCAACAAGGCCTTGATCGGCGTGTTCCCGCTGATGCTCGCGGCGATGCTGTCGATGCTGATGATCCAGCTTCAGAACGTACCACGCACGCTATTGGTGCTCGCGACCGCCCCGCTCGGCCTGATAGGCGCGGTCGGCGCGTTGCTGCTCGCCGACGCCCCGTTCGGATTCGTCGCGCTGCTCGGCCTGATCGCGCTCGCCGGCATGATCATGCGCAACACGCTGATCCTGGTCGATCAGGTCCGGCAGGATCTCGCCGCGGGGCTCGACCTGCGCGCCGCGATCGTCGAGAGCACCGTGCGGCGCGCCCGCCCCGTTGTGCTGACCGGCGTGGCCGCCGCGCTCGCCTTCATTCCGCTGACGCAAAACGTGTTCTGGGGACCGATGGCGCTGGTGATGATCGGCGGGCTGATCGTCGCAACCGGCCTGACGCTGGTCTTCCTGCCGGCGCTCTATGCCCTCGCCTTCGGCGTGCCGCGACAGGCGAACGCGAACGCGGTCGCGGCGCCTGCCGTCGGCAGATCGCTCAGCAGTGGGGCTTCTGCGGCGTGAACTCGACCATCTTGCCGTTCATGACGAACTCGCCGAAATCCATTGCGAGATCGTCGGCGACGCCGTTCAGCCAGTAGCGCATGCTCACCTCGTAATCGGGCGTCTGCGCTTCCGCGGTGCGGTCGAAGAACGCGATGTGGAATTTTCCGCTCGGGAGTGCCGCGAGCGCCGACCATTGGTTCGGCCGCGGTGCGCCCCAGGAGGTGATCACGATCGAGCTGTTCTGAGCGCCATCCGGCGACGTGCCATCGAACAGGGGCAGGGCGACCACCTTCTTGCCCTCCTGCGCTGCCTCCAGGATCGCGGCCGTATGCGCCGTCGGGAACAGGGTGCCGGCGGGCAAGTCCACCGTCTGCTGCTTCGGCAGTGTGTAGTGCACCTCCCCAGGACCGCCCGTTGCGGTCAGCCTCGCGTCGCCCTGTACCTCGCTCGTAACAGCGGTATCGGTGGTCTCGCGCATCCGGAAATTCAGCTTCAGCCCGTCCTTGCTCTCCCAGGTCGTGTAGTCGGAGATCATCTGGATATCCTGGCCGTCGCGGTTGGTGATCGTCATTTCCAGCCGCTGCCGGACCGCCCAGGCGTCGCACGTGTCAGTGACCTCATAGGCCATCTTGCCGGTCGCCGCCTCGACATCGGCGCTCCGGGCGTTACCCAGCGTGAGCTGATACAGCGCGCGATGGGCCGCGAGATCCGGGGCTGCGGCCGACGCGGCGCCGGACGCGACGAGCATCGCGCCGCCCGCTGTTGCAGCAATCAAACGACACAAAGGCATCCGCGAGATCTCCGGGATAATCCCGCGTACATAGGGCGACAGGCCGCACAGCGCCAGCTTGCATCCTTTCGGCTGCCGTCAGGCCACCGACGCCTGCGCGATCCGGCCGCGCACTTCCGCGAGGTGGTCGAAGTGCCGCCGGAAGGAGCCGAGGCCCATCGTCACCGAACGCAGCTCGATGATCATGTCCTGCAGCTCGGACTGCGGCACGAGCGCCTGCACGTCGTCCCAGCCGGGCCAGCCCTCGCGCTCCGCGTAGCCGAGGATTTGGCCCTGCCGCGTGGTCAATAGGCGCTGCGCGACGGCGGTGAAGTCGTTCGGCACGCTGATCGTCACGTGGTCGAGCGGCTCGAGCAGCACCGGATCGGCCTTCGGGAGCGCTTCCGCGATCGCCTGTCGCGTCGCGCTCCGGAACGCCATGTCGGAACTGTCGACCGAGTGGAATTGTCCGTCGACCAGCGTCACCTCGACATCGACCACCGGATACCCGAACACGCCGTTGCCGAGCGCATCTTCCGCAGCCGCACCCACCGCCGGGATGAAATTGCGCGGCACCGCGCCGCCGACGATCTTGTCGACGAAGCGGAAGCCCTCGCCGCGGCCCCGCGGGGCGATCTCGAGCTTCACGTCGGCGAACTGCCCGTGTCCGCCGGTCTGGCGCTTCAGCCGGCCGTGCTGATGCACGTGCGCGCGGATCGTTTCCTTGTAGGGGATCCGCGGCTTCTTCGCCGTTGCACGCACGCCGTAAACGGAGGCGAGCCGGTCGAGCACGCTGCGCAGGTGCATCTCGCCCTGCCCCGCCAGTACCGTCTCGCCGGTCTCGGCGTCGTGGCGGATGGTCAGAGCCGGATCCTCGTCTCCGATCTTCTGCAGCGCGCCGGAGAGGCGCACGTCGTCCTTCCGGTCCGCCGTCACGATCGCGAGCGCATAGACCGGCGGGGGCGGCTCAGGAAACGGCAGCATCGCCTCACCCGCGTCACCGAGCACCGCGCCCGTCGCCGCCGCATCCAGCCGTCCGAGCAGCACGATCTCTGCGCTCTCCGCCTCGGCGACCTTCATGGGCTCGCCTCCCGGCAGCCGCCAGACACCGCCGACGCGATTGCCGTCCAGCACCGCGCCGTCCCGCACCGGCCCGCGCCACACCCGCGCCCAGGACGCCTTCCCGCCCGCGCCGCCCTGGATGCTGCGGATTACCTGCACCAGCGGGCCGCCGCTCGCATCAACGCCGCGCCGCTCCGCAGTCGTCTCCGCATCCGGCGCGTCGTGACGCAGCGCCTTCCAGAGACGGAACACGCCCCAGGCGCGATCCGCCGCGCCGAGGAGCACGCCACTCACCGCGCCGGCGCCGCCGTCTTCGCGCAGGCGGCCGTAGAGCTCTTCGGCGGTTGGCTGGACGTCGTCTATCATCTTCTCGAGGAGGGCGTCGTCGCGGTCCGCGAGCACCTCGACCAGCCCCGCCCGCGCCTCTCGTTCACGCTCGACGATCTCGGCCGGAAGCTCGATGCGGTCGGACGTTTCGCCGCGGCGGTAGCGATATGCGCGCTCGTTGACCACATCGACATATCCGACGACGGTGCCGTCACGGCGGATCGGCACCTGCCGCAAGACGAGCCGGCGCGTGGTCAAGGGCTGCAACGCGGCGACCGTGTCGCGCCCGCGTCCGGCCAGCATGTCCACGCGATTGATGAACACGAGGAAGGGCACGCCGTAGCGGTCGAGCACCCGCAGCAGCGGCCCGACTGTCGGCGCTCGCGCCGGGTCCGGCTCGCAGACCACGACCGCAAGGTCCGCGTTGGCGATCGCCGCCTCGGCCGCGTAGGCGAACTCGACCGAGCCTGGACAGTCGATCAGCGCCCAGGGGTCGCCGAGGAAGTTGCAGTGCGCGAGGCGCAATTCGCTGCCGCCCCGTTCCGCGCCGCGCCGCAGCGGGCTGCCCGCCGCCGACAACA
Source organism: Acetobacteraceae bacterium (assembly GCA_036265085.1). Lineage (GTDB taxonomy): Bacteria > Pseudomonadota > Alphaproteobacteria > Acetobacterales > Acetobacteraceae > DATAPS01. The sequence continues at coordinate 7,696 of DATAPS010000523.1, forward strand.
GAGATTCGAACAGGGTGGACTTGCCGCTGCCGTAGGGTCCGACCAGTGCGACGGTGCGTGGGCCGGACGGTCTGTGGGTCACGCGCGCTCTCCCCTGTGCTTGCTTTGCTGCTCGGCACGCTGGAGCCTAGCCAATGCGCAGGCCAGTCCCCCAATCAAAATACAGCACGGGGCGCGCGGCAATCAGAACTGAACCGTGGCGCGGACGCCCAGGATAAAGGCGTTCTTGATCACCTGGCCGGGCACGACCGGGTTTGGCACGTGACCGCCGGGGTTGATGATGTACTGCGCATCCGGCTGGATCTGCAACCAGCCGGCGGCCTGGTACTGGTACGTCGCCTCGAACAGCACCTCGCGGTTGGCGATCGGAAACGGTTGACCGGTGAAGAACGCGATGTCGCGATCGAACGCCATCACGCGCGGGCTGATCGCGACGTAACCGAAGCCGAGGCCGGCGGAATCGTCGGGGCGGCTCGCGATCGGGGCTTTCCAGTTGAGTCCGCCGTTGGCGTAGAAATTCGACGCGTTCCGGTCGCTCGGCGCCCCCATCACGCGCCCGAACACCCCGATCCCCTGATCCTTCGTTCCCTCGCGACGCCACACCAGCTGGTCGAAGGTCGCGTAAATGCTCCAATCGTTCTGATGCTGGAGCGGGACCCCGCCGCTGGTCGGCGATGCGAGCGATTCGCCCGTCCGGTCGTCGCGCGTGTCGGCGAACTTATTCGTGTTGATCCAGGCACCAATCTTATAGGTGCCGGGCAGGCCCGTGGCCTTGTCACCCTGGTTGATCGCGTATTGCGCTTCCGAGATCACGAACGCGCCGCCGTTGGTGCGGAACGTGGTGCCTGAGTTGTTGAGGATCTGCGGATTGCCCACGCCGTTCGGCGCTGGATCCCCGTTGAACAGCGCGGCGTAGAGCGACAACGCGTCGGTCGGTCTCACGCGGAAGCGAATCCCCGGCGTCGTCAACGGATAGGCGGGTCCTCCGGCGGGGAGGTCGATCGCCGGAAGCGCCGGAAAGCCGAACGTAGAATTGATGAAGAGTGCGCCGTACGTGTTCAGGATGAACTCGTCATCCGCTGCGAACTGCCCGAGCCTGACGGAGAGCGCGTCGCCGAAGAAGAGCTGCTCGTAATAGAGGTTGTAGAGCCGCGTCGCGCGCGTCGCGTCGATACTGGTGACCGTCTGCAGGCTGCCGACGAGGTTCTCTGTCGGGCTTCGCCCGTGGATCTGGTAGGCGCTGACATAGAATTTGCCCCCCGGAATGCCGACCGCCTTGTCCATGTCGACAGTCACCATGCCGAGCGTCGCGCCGTCGTAGACAGCGCCGGTTCGCAGACCGCCCGTGAGATTTCCGATCAACTCGCTTTGTTCCTGCAACGAAAATGTGACGCCCGCGCCATCCAGCAGCGTGCGCAGTCCGCCGAGATCGCCCAGCATCTGGTCCTGTTCCCAGAACGACTTCGGCTGGTCGTCGGATGCTGCGGCATCGTCCGCGCGGGCGACGGCGAGCGGCACAACGACCACGGCAGCGGCAATCACTGCCAGACGAGCGAGCTTGGAGCGGCTTGGCATGGGGATCGGCGCTTCGGATACCGGGACCGACTCGCATAAGCGGCTGTGCCGCACCCGGCAAGGCCGCCACGATCAAGAGCGCCGCCCGGGCTAGGTGGCCTCCGCTTTGCCCGGCCGCCGCGTGAGCGCCCGCTGCAGCTCTGCCGCCGCCTTCAGCCGCTCACTCACAGTTCGGCTCGGCTCGTTCAGCAGCAATCGTTCGCCCCGCCGCTCGAGCCCCGTTCCGTGCGGCGGCGGCGCCCCCGGAACCGGTCCCCAGCTCGGCGGGCGCGCCCGCGTCCTCTCCGCGTGCGAGGCGGAGAGGGGCGCAGGCTCCCGGATTGAAACAGGCTGGGTCGGTCAGATCTGGGTGTCGGCCGCGGCACGGCCTGCCCTGGTCCGCATACGGCGTACGAAGGGGCGGATCAGTCGGGACACAGCGAAGCCGCCGCCCAGGGCGGCGAAGGCGGGGAGGCCGGCGGCGAGCAGCGGCGCAGGTGCGGGTCCGTGATGAGCCGGAGGTGGTGGGCCGTGTTGAGCCGGAGGTGGTGGTCCGTGTTGAGCCGGCGGTGGCGGTCCGGGTTGAGCCGGAGGTTTGGCAAGAGCATCTCCCGACCCAAGGAGGCCTCCTACCAAAACGCCCAGCGCGAGCACCGCCAGACCTTTTGTCATTGCCTCCCCCTTCCCAAGAATTCACTTTCATGTCAAAAATGAGCGTTTCGCCGGGCTTTGTCAAGTTCATTGTGACAATGATGGTGCGAACGAGATTGGGGCCGGGCGAGCGGTGCGATGCGGATCAATCCAGATGTGGATCGGCAGGCGAGAGCTGCGGCTGTGGGGTCTTCTGCTGGTCGGAATAGCATTCTGGGGCAGCATCGTGCGAAGCGGCACGCCAGGTGAGGCGACGATCGTTGCACGGGTCGTCGAGAGCATTATCGGCAACGGTGCCTTCGACGTTCTGGCTTGGCTGACCGCGTTCGCGCTCGCCGCCCGTACGCCGGACGAGACCCACGCAACCCTGCGCGAGATCATATGGACTTCTGTTCTCGGCCTCGCGGTGCTGGCGCCAGCGCGGCTCGCGGCCGCGGTCGGAGCGGCGGGGTTGGCGGCGATGTTCCTCGCCGATAGCCGGCGACGAGCCGCAGACCGTGGCATCGCCCTCGTCCTCCTCGCGCTCGCATGCGAGACATTTTGGCTGTCGGCTCTGCTCCAGCCGCTGCATGTTGCCGCCGCTTCGGTGGACGCCCAGATCTGCGCGGCCATGCTCGACCTGCTCGGGGCGACCGCACAGGCGCACGGCAATATCGTCGACAACGACAGCGCGGGTTTCGGCATCGTGATCTGGCCGTATTGCACCGCCACGCTCCAGCTCGCCAGCGTCGGCGTCGCATTTGTCGTCATGCTTCTCTGCCGCGGGAGGACGCCGCGGTCTGCCGACCTTCCGTGGCTCGCCGGCGCGTTCGCTGCCAGCATCGCCCTGACGGAGGTTCGGCTGACCTTGCTCGCGGGGAGCGCCGACCGTTACGAGTGGTGGCATGGCGCATCCGGCGTATCTGCCTACAGCATGGCCGCGCTCGGACTCGCGATTCTGTTCCCGCTCCTCGCGACGCGGGAGGGCCGAGCGCGGCTGGACGAGCCGCACGCGCGCACAACTGCATGAGGCTTCTGGTGAGGGCTTGGTTCGTGGCGCTCGTCCTGCTGACGGTCGCTGCGCAAGCGGTCAGCATCCACCGTGATCAAGGGGACGTCGATCCGCTGAGAACGCTCGTCGCGCGCCTCGAAGCGTTGGGTCTGCAGACGCAGATTTCGCGGGGGTCCGACATCGTGCAAGCGCGCGAATCGCGTTGCGATGAGCCGGTTCTTGCCTCTGTTCTCTCGATCTACGGTTCGGATGACGGCAAGTTGTCCGATCTGCTCACGCCCGACCGCCGCGCCTCTTTTGTCTTCCTCGGCGGCGCGGGCGCCCGTCCGGCGCCGGCGGCTCTCGTTGCGCGGTACGCATGGCAAACGATCCTGTTCACAATCGGGATACGCCGGGACAAACCCTCCTCGCGCATGGCGGTGGTCACGCTGCCCACCGCCTGCAACGATCTTGCGAACCACGACTGGTCGGCGCTGAGCCCGAGCTGACGGCTTATTAATCCGCATTGATGACGCCGAGCTCGGTGTGCGACAGGCCGCGCCTGCGAGCGCGCGGACATCGGCGGTCTTCCCATCTCTGGCATCCTTCGTGGCCCGCAGTTCTCGCAGCAGGCGCCATTCGTGAGGGCGCTTGCTCGCTTGCGCCACCATCAGGCGTTCACGCGCACGTCGAATCGCGACAGGCCCAGAGGCGCGATGTCAACCGGTGGCTCGCGATCGCTGACCAAATCTGAGATGATTCGGCCCGTCACTCCAGCCAGCGTCAATCCGATATGTCCGTGGCCGAACGCGTAGAGGATGCGGGAGTCGTTCGGCGACGGGCCGACGACAGGGAGTGAATCCGGCATCGACGGCCGAAACCCCAACCAAGTGTCAGCGGGCGGACCGAGCGCGGGGACGAGCTCGCGCGCGATGCGGGCGATCCTGTCGGTTCGCCCGGCATGTGGCGGCGCGCCGAGCCCGCCGAGTTCCACAGTTCCCGCAGCCCGAAGCCCTTCCTCCAGCGGCGTCATGTAGAAGCCGTACTCCGGATAGCAGCACGGGCCGTTCAGCAGCGAGCCGCCTTGCGGGAAGTGCACGTGATACCCGCGCTCGGTGTCGAGCAGGACCTTGTCGCCCACCGACGCGGCCAGCGGCTTGGACCACGCACCTCCGGCGACGACGAGCCGGTCCGCTCTGAGGATCTGAGCTTCGAGGACGGCCGCGACTTCGTCGACGGTCCGGGCAAGCGTTCGCACGTCGCCTTGCACGAACTGTCCGCCGCGGCGCCGGATCGCATCCGCGAGCGCGAGTGCGTATCGGAACGGCGTGTCGAGATGATAGACGTCGGTGAATCGCACAGCCTTGTGGTAGAGCCGCGCGAGGTTCGGCTCGGCCTGCTGGATTGTGGCGACGTCGAGAACTTCCATCGCCACGCCTTCGCGCTTGCGTAGCGTCATATCTGTTTGCGCTTCGGCGAACTGCTTGGCTGTTCTGTAGAGGTAGAGGCAGCCCGCACGGCGGATCAGGCCTTCCGCGCCGCTCTCTTTTATCAGAGGCGAGTGCCCTCCCTCGGCAAAGTGCAGCAGGCAGCCGAGCACGTCGGCAATACGGTTCACCTCCGCCGGCCGGCTCGCCTTGAGGAACGCGATCAGCCATGGGGCCAGTCCCGGCAAATTGCGCCAGTAGATCGACAAGGGCCCGCGCGGGTCCATCAGCATTCGCGGCGCCCTTGCCCATATGCCGGGCATCGCGACCGGCAGGCAGGCGCCGAAGGCGATCGTGCAAGCGTTGCCGAAGCTCGCCGCGTGCGCGTAGCTGACGCCTTGGGCAGGCGGCTGGCGATCGACGACCGTGACGTCATGGCCAGCCTTCAGCAGCCAGAGGGCGCTCGACAGGCCGACCACGCCGGCTCCAACGACAACAACCTTGCGGCGCGCGGCGTCCTCGACACGCTCTTGATGCGGGAGGTCGGCGAAGCGGGTCACGGCGAGGTTCTCTCTTCCCGCAACTCCTCAGGCGACCGCGGCGGCGGCTTCCGGAATGACTGCGGCACGCTGCCGCGATCGCCGAGCCAGGATATTGGCGACGATCAGCAACACGATCGAAAGGGTCATCATCAAGGTCGCGGCGGCGGTGATCGCGGGACTCAACTGCTCACGCAGCCCGGTGAACATTTCGAGCGGCAGAGTGCGCTGGTCTGCGTTGGCGAGGAACTGCACGATTACGACTTCATCGAAAGAGGTGACGAATGCGAACGCCGCCCCCGATAGGACGCCCGGCAGGATCAACGGGAGCATGACTTTGAAGAACTGCCGCAAGGGTCGGGCGCCGTGGATCGACGCGGCACGCATCAGGTTCCGGTCGAATCCGGCGAGGCTCGCGCCGACGGTCACGACGACGAAGGGACTCGCGATTACCGTATGGGCGAGGATGATGCCGGCATAGGTGTTGGCGAGGCCCACGCGCGCGTAGAAAAGATACGTGCCGACGGCGGTGACCACGATCGGCACGATCAGGGGCGAGATCAGCAGCGGCACGATGAAGCGTCGGGCCGGGAATCTCGGATCGGACAGACCCATCGCCGTCATCGTGCCGAGCGTTGTGGCGAGGATCGTCGCACCGGCGCCGATCAGCACGCTGTTGGCGATGGCGTTGCGCCAGCGCGCTGTGCCGAGCACGACCTCGTACCATCGCGTCGAGAGACCCGCGAGTGGGAAGGTGAAGAACGAGCCGCTGTTGAACGACAGCGGAACCGGCACGAGGATCGGCGCCACGAGGAACATGAGGACCAGCGCGCACCACAGGCCGAGCGCGCCCACGCGGACTCGTTCGGCTCTGGTGGGATAGGGGGACATGAGCATGGCCACTAACTCATCTTGAAGAGATCGAGGCCGAGATAGCGCGTCATCGTCACGTAAAGGCCAAGCGTAAAAGCGAGCAGCACGAAGCTCAGCGCGGCGGCCATCTCCCAGTTGAGGTCGACATTGACGTAGTTGGCGATGAAGTTGCTGATGAGCTGATCGCTGGCGCCGCCGATTAGAGCGGGCGTGATATAGTAGCCGAGGCACAGGATGAAGGTGAGCACGCAGCCGGCGAGTATGCCGGGCATGACCTGCGGGACATACACGCGCCAGAACCCTGTGACGGGCCGGGCACCCAGCGATTGCGCCGCGCGCAATTGCGAGGGCGGGATCGTTCGCATGACGCTGTAGATCGGCAACAAGGTGAAGGGTAGCTGGATATGGGTCATCGCGATGATGAGTCCGAGCCGGTTGTACATGAACTCCTGCCGTTCTCCGATGAGGCCGAGCCAGAGCAGCAAATCGTTCAACAGGCCGAATTTTTGCAGGATCACGGTCCAGGCTGCGGTACGCACAAGGATCGACGTCCAGAACGGCAGCAGGACGAGCACGAAGACGATGCTCGCGACGGCGGGGCGCAGGTTGACGATGAAATGGGCGAGCGGGAACGCACAGAGGAGCGTCGCGAGTGTCACGGTGATCGAGATCAGGAACGTCCGGATGAAGACCCGCACGAATACCGCCTCACCGGCCGGGACCGAGGCGATCGAGCCCTGAGGAGTCCACCGCAGATCGAACGCGCTCAGCAGATAGAACGTCGTGAACCGGCTCGTCCCCGAGCGGATGATGGACCAGCTCGATTCCTGACCGAGGAGCGGTGCGGCCTGGATCATCGCGTCCCTGGACATCGCTGAATTCTGGACCGGATTCTGGGCCACGCTGCGCGCCAGGCGCAGCACCTGGCTGCGCGCGCCCGGCAGGCGTGCGTTCAGGCTCTTGGCGAATTCGTAGATCGTGCCGCCGGCCTGCGCGTCCTTCAGATCGGTCGCGAAAGCCTGGAACACGGGCTCGGGCGGCGCACCGGCTTTGTCCGCGTCGCGCAGCGCGGCGGACGTGCGCGGCAGCGCATTGGCAATCGTCGGGTCATAGACCGCGCGCGACAGCAGGATGGCGATGGGTGCAGCGAAGCTGAACAGAAGCAGCAGAAGCAGTGGCGCCGAGAGTGCGAGCGAACGCATCCCCTCCCATCCGGCTAGCCTGCTGCCCGTTCGCGTGACGACGCCGCCTGTTCGCATGACGACCGATGACATGAGCCGCCTTTCCGGTTGGCGGCGCAGGGCCGGGCAATGGCTCGCCCTCGCGCCGCCGGAACGCGCCTACCGCGCCAGCCAGGCGTTGAACCGCTTGTTCAGGTCCTCGCCTTGATCGCCCCAGAACTCCACGTCGGCGACCAGATACGTCTTCATGTGCTCCGGGTCGGTGGGCAGTTTTGCCAGCACGTCCTCGGGCACGTAGTGCGTGGCCGCGACGACGACCGGCCCGTAGGGGATATAGCGGCCAAGCCGGGCGGCCACTTCCGGTTCGGCCTGATAGGCGAGATATTTGTAGGCGAGATCGATGTTCCTCGCGCCCTTCGGGATCGCGACCATATCGTATTCGACGATCTGGTTGCTCCAGACGATCGCAAACGGCCGCTTGTCGTTATCGATCGCGTTCTGGATGCGTCCGTTCCAGGCGGTCGTCATCACGACTTCCTTGGAGGCAAGGAGCTGCGGCGGCTGCGCGCCGGCTTCCCACCAGACGATATCCTTCTTGATCGAATCGAGCTTCTTGAAGGCGCGATCGACACCCTCCGGCGTCGCGAGCACCTTGTAAACATCGCTGATCGGCACGCCGTCCGCCATCAACGCCCACTCGAGATTCTGCGCCGCCGCCTTGCGCATGGCACGCTTGCCGGGGAATCGCCTAGTGTCGAAGATGTCCAGAACGGATGTCGGCTTCTCACGCAGCACGGCCGTGTCATACGCCAGCACGTCGCCATAGACGTCGATACCGACGCCGCAATCGAGCGCCGTGCCGGGCAGGAACTTGGAGCGGTCGGCGATTTTCGAATAGTCGAGGCGCTCGAGAATACCGGAGTCGCAGCCCTGCAGAACAGTGGACGTCTCGACCGTCACGAGGTCGATGGGGACATTGCCCGTATCGACCATCGCTTTGATCTTGCCGAGATCGCCGAGATATTCCTGCTCGTTGAACTTGATGCCCATCTTCTTGGCGAACGGCTCGATCCAGGCCTGGTGCAGCGCCGCCTGCCACGCGCCGCCCGTCGCCATGATGGTGAGCTCTTGCGCCCTAGCGGCCTGGAGCTGAGAGGTCAGCCCCACGCCTGCTATAGCGAGCGCAACTGTCCAGCATTTCGACGCCATCACCCTCTCCCCAATTTGGACTAAGTCCGGCCACGCGCAGCAACCGATGGAAAGGCGCGGCAGTCGGCCGTCTGCCAATACACGTCGACTATCTCGCCGGCCGCCAGCGCGTCTTGCGCACCGACCTTGACCATCAGCTCCTGTCCGTTGCCGAGGCGGACGAGCAGGCGCTGGTGGTCGCCGAGATAGATGCGGCCCTCCGCGGCCGCACGGAACCGCGTGATGCCCGCGTCGTCGGCGCCCCCGATGGCGATCCGTTCGGGTCTGATCGCAAGCTGAACCGGCATGCCGGGGGCGATGTCGCCGATCGCCAGGGCGCTGGCTTTCAGATCCGCGGACAGGGCGACGAGACAACGCCCGTTCTCGACGCGCTCCGCGACGCCGTCCAGCAGATTGTTCTCGCCGATGAAGCCGGCGACGAAGGCGGTCGCCGGCTCGTTGTAGAGGCCGTCCGGAGTGCCAAGCTGAACGATGGCGCCGCTTTCGAAGACTGCGACACGATCCGACATCGTCAGCGCTTCGCTCTGATCATGCGTCACATAGACGATGGTGACGCCGAGCGCTTCGTGGATCTGCTTGAGCTCGATCTGCATATGCTCGCGCAGCTTCTTGTCGAGCGCGCCGAGCGGCTCGTCCATGAGCACTAGGGCCGGCTGGAAGACGAGCGCGCGGGCCAGGGCGACGCGCTGCTGCTGGCCGCCGGAAAGCTGCGAAGGCTTGCGTTCCGCGAACTGCTCCAATCGGACCATTTCGAGCGCGCGCCGGACGCGCGGTCCGATCTCGGACTTCTGAACCTTCCTGACGGAGAGCGGAAAGGCGACGTTCTCCACGACGCTCATGTGCGGGAAGAGCGCGTAGTTCTGGAACACCATGCCTATGTTGCGCTCGTACGGAGGCAGTCGATCGACCGACTTGCCGTTGAGCGTGATGACGCCGTGGGTTGGCCTTTCGAACCCGGCGAGCATGTTCAAGGTCGTCGTCTTGCCGGATCCCGAAGGTCCGAGGAACGTAAGAAACTCGCCGCGCCCGACGCTGAGATTGAGGCGGCGCACCGCCTGGAAGGTGCCGTAGAGCTTCTCGATGTCGACGAATTCGACGAACTTGCTGTCGTTGACCCCGCCGGAAAGCCGTGTCTCGGCAGGGCGCATCGCAGCGTCTTCGCCGGGGCCGTCGGCCGGGATCGCGCGCGCTGACATCGCGCTTCGCTGCACCTGAGAGGACGCGGTCACAGGCGTGACCCGGCGTAGGTGGGTCGTGGATCGGAATAGGCCCTCAGCATGATCGTCCTCCCAGTGAGATTGTCCGGGGGATCACGGCCCAACTTGTGTGCTCACACAAGATCGATAAGCTGATCATGCAAGGACGAGTTATCCGCGTCAAGCCCGTTGTGTGATCCCGCCTCTAAGCCTTTGACGAGGGATGTCTGATCCCTGCCAGTGAATTATACCCGCACATTCAACATTGTCCGGCACTTAGCGCCATGTTATGAGCGGATGAAAGATCCAGGGGCGCTCCTGAAAGGCATGCTGGGGAATCTGAAACTGCCGGACGGCGACCTGCCGGTTTACCAGCGGCTGGCGGAAGCGATCGGCAAACAGATCGCCAGGAACGGGCTGGCCGAAGGCGACAGGCTGCCGCCCCATCGCGAAATCGCCCGCGCGCTCGGCGTGAATGTCACCACGGTGACCCGCGCGATCTCCGTGTTGCAGCAGCGCGGCTTGCTGGAAGCACGTCCGGGACGCGGAACGGTCGTCGCCACGCGGACGATCGACGAAGATGCGTTCAAATCCGCGCCGAGCGACGAGGCCGGGCTGATCGATCTGTCGGTGAACCGGCCGGCGACCGCGGCATATCTCGAGACGCTTGCCTCCCTGTTGCCACGTCTCGCGAAGGATCGTCGCTTTGCGACGCTGCAGGATTACCATCCGCCGGAAGGACCGGGCTGGGCGCGTGCGGCGGTCGCGACCTGGCTGGAGGGCGTGGCGGGCGGGGGCGACCCCAGTCGAGTCGTGCTCACGGACGGCGCTCAGCATGCTCTCTCCTGCACCTTGCAGGCGGTTACACAGCGCGGCGACGTAATCCTGTCGGACGCCATCACCTATCAGGGGATCGGCGCTCTTTGTCGGGCGCACGGGCTCGATTTGCGCGGACTGCCGATGGATCGAGGCGGCATGCGGCCCGACGCGTTCGAGGCGGCGTGCGTCAACTGGCGCCCGCGCGCGGTGTTTCTGGTTCCCACACTCCACAATCCGACGACGATCACGTTGAGCGAAGACCGCCGGCGGGCGCTCGCGACGATCGCGCGCCGCCACAACGTCCTGATCATCGAGGATGACGTGTATCGCTCGCTGCTCGAGGAGCCGTTGCCGTCATTCGCGAGCTGGGAACCTGAGCTCACCATTCACATCAGCGGCCTGTCCAAGAGCGTCGCGCCCGGCCTGCGGTACGGTTTCGTCGTGGCGCCGCGTGCGCTTCTGGGTCACGTCGCGGGGGCGCTGCGCATCGACTGCTGGAGCATCAATCCGCTGACCGCGCTGGTCGCGACCAGCATGTTCGAGGATGGGTCGGCAAAGCGAATGATCGAGGCGCAGCGCGTGGAGCTGCGCGCGCGGCAGGCCATCCTGCGCGAGGTGCTTTCAGGATTCGACGTCCAGACTCATGAGACATCGCCCCACGCGTGGCTTCATCTGCCGGAACCGTGGCGGGACGTGGCTTTCGCGAGGGCCTGCCGGCAAAGAGGCGTCGGCGTGCTGCCGATGGAGGCGTTTGCGGTTGGGCGCGACACGTCGATCCACGCGGTCCGAATCCATCTGGGTGCGGCGCCTTCGGCCGTGGACTTGCGGGTGGCGCTTTCGACGATCGCGCAGCTGTCGAGGCTCGGGCATCTCGATGTCTCGACCACGATCTGATTGCGGCCGCGGGGCGGCGGGGGGGCGTATGACGACGTATGCCAGCAACTTCGGCGGTGAACGACATCGCTTCACCGACCTCCGGGACGTGCTGGCCAAGGCTTCCCACCGCCGGTCGGGCGACGAGTTGGCGGGGATCGCCGCCCAATCCGACGCCCAGCGCGTGGCCGCTCGCGCCGTCCTTGCCGACCTGCCGTTGCGCACCTTCCTGGATGAGCCGCTGGTGCCGTACGAGACCGACGAGGTCACGCGGCTGATTTTCGACACTCATGACGCGGCCGCCTTTGCCGAACTGTCGCACATGACGGTCGGGGACTTCCGTGACTGGCTGCTCTCCTACGAAGCGGAGCCCGAGCGGCTTGCCCGCATCGCACCGGCCATCACACCGGAAATGGCGGCGGCGGTCTGCAAGCTGATGCGCAACCAGGATCTGATTTCCGTCGCCAGCCGCTGCCGCGTTACCAGCGCTTTCCGCAATACGCAGGGCTTGCCCGGCCGGCTCGGTACACGGCTGCAGCCCAATCACCCGACGGATGATCTGCTTGGCGTTGCCGCGGCAACGTTCGACGGACTGCTGTACGGGACCGGGGACGCGGTGATCGGCGTCAATCCGGTCAGCGACGGCGTTGGCAACTGCATCCGGCTGCTCGAGATGCTGGACGACCTGCGACGCCGGCACGACATACCGGCGCAGACCTGCGTCCTGACGCATGTCACGAACGCGATCGAGATTATCCGGCGTGGCGCGCCAGTCGATCTGGTGTTCCAGTCGATCGCGGGAACGCAAGCCGCGAACGAGGGCTTCGGGATCAACCTCGGCATCCTGCGCGAGGCGCAGGAGGCCGCGCTGTCGCTCAAGCGCGGCACCGTCGGCAGTAACGTCATGTATCTGGAAACTGGCCAGGGCGCTGCGCTGTCGGCGGGCGCTCACCACGGCATCGACCAGCAGACCGTGGAGGCGCGTGCTTACGCCGTAGCGCGCGCGTTGTCGCCGTTGCTCGTCAACTCTGTCGTCGGTTTCATCGGACCGGAATACCTGTACGACGGAAAGCAGATCATTCGCGCCGGGCTGGAGGACCATTTCTGCGGCAAGATCCTTGGCCTGCCGATGGGATGCGACGTCTGCTACACCAACCACGCCGAAGCGGATCAGGACGATGTCGACACCTTGATCACCCTGCTGACGATCGCCGGTCTGACGTTCCTCATCGTCATTCCCGGGTCCGATGACGTGATGCTGCACTATCAGAGCGCGTCGTTCCATGACATGCTGTATCTGCGCTCGATGCTTAAGGTGCGCGCGGCGCCGGAGTTCGAGGTATGGCTTGAACGCATGGAGTTGGCCGACGGCGCCGGCCGTATCCGCCAGTTGCAGCCGTCCTCGGTTCCGTTTCTGCTGCTTTCCAGTTCCGGCAGTTCCGATGAGCTCGCCATCTCATCCGCACGCTGAGCCGCGCCGTGACCCCTGGGCGCGTCTGCGCGCGGCGACGCCGGCACGGATCGGGCTCGGCCGGCGTGGCGATGCGCCGCCGGTAGCAGCGATGCTCGATTTCCAGCTTGCGCATGCCAGGGCGCGTGACGCCGTCTATGCACCGCTCGACGTCGAAGCGATCGCCCGCGAGGTCAACCCTGCGCTTATTGTCCGCAGCGCCGCCACCGATCGCGTGACCTATCTGCGGCGGCCGGACTTCGGGCGGATGCTGGATGCGAACTCACGCGACAGGTTGCGACATGAGGCGCGACCGGAATGCGGCTGGGACGCCGTGTTCGTCGTTGCCGACGGACTCTCGTCGATCGGCGTGCAGCAGTCGGCGCCCCAACTTTTGCGGTTCTGCCGCGATCGGTTGAAGGATTGGTCCCTCGCTCCTGTCGTGATCGCGACCCAGGCGCGTGTGGCGCTCGGCGACGAGATCGGCGAACTGATCGGGGCGCATCTCTGCGTCGTTTTGATCGGCGAGCGTCCCGGGCTGACTGTGGCCAACAGTCTCGGCGTCTATCTCACCTGGGACCCACGCGTGGGCCGGCGGGATGCCGAACGCAACTGCGTATCCAATGTGCATCCGGACGGTCTGTCCTGCCGCGGGGCGGCGGAGATCGTGACGTGGCTGATGACGGAAGCACGCCGTCGCAAACTAAGCGGCGTAGAGTTGAAACACGAGGCAGCTATCGAGTCGGAGCACGTGACCGCATTGTCGCACCGGGCCTGACGTCGGCTCGCCAATCGTCCGCCGCTGGAAGTATTCCGCAGTACGCACAATGGCCGGGCGATGCCGCAACGCATCGGCGAACATGGGAAGTTGGACAGGGGTTTCCGCGCGAGCATGAATGGGCCGACGTGCGGCGTCGGGATGCACCGACCGAAGCCGGCAAAAAGCCCCACGTCAGCCAGTCGAGGTGACGCTGGCCCGTCTTCGAATGCAATCGAATGACGTGCCCTGGCCGGCCAGGGCCGGCTCCAAGTCCGAATTCGAGGAGCGTTTTGTCGCGACCGCTGGCCCCCGCCTGCGTGATCGGCGAGGCGGCCTGAGCGTCAGGCCATCTCGCGTCGCCGGGCTCAGCTCGCCAGCGCGAGCTTGGTGTCGGACTGGCGATAGCGGAACACGCATTCCGGCAATCCGGCCGCGTCGGCGAGCGCACCAGCGATCAGCTGTGCCGGAATGGCCTGATGGATAGCCCCCGCCATGCCCGAAGCGGCGGACGGCAGCCGCAGCACGACGAGCCCCACACGGTCGCGCACGTCTCCGCGTGTGGTGATCAGCCCGGTCGGGATGCCGAACGCGGCGAGATCCTCCGCAAGCTTCACTTCCCGCCCGTCGCCGAACACGAGCACGCCGGTCTGCGTGCCGTTCGGCTCCATCGGTCCGTGCAGGAAGTTCAGCGTGTCCCAGCTTTGCGCGGGAATGCGCGCGGCCTCACGCAGCATCAGCGCCGCGTACCCTGCGATGCCGTAGGACACACCTTGCCCGACACAGTCGATCGCCGCGCGCTGGCGGAATGTGGCCGCGAGTCGCGCCACCGGGTCCCCGATGTCGTCGAGCAGGCGATCGAGCTGTGCGGGGAGCGCCTCCCAATCAGCGTCGTCGCTGCCCATGACGCGATCCGCGATGTACCCGAGGGCGAGCAGCGAGCCCGTGAAGCTCGTCGTGTTCGGCGTGCTGTCCCTGCCACTGCCAGTCGGGATCACGCCGCGCACCACGCGCGCCAGCGGCGACCCCGCCTGCTTGGCGATGCCGTAGCTCAGCGCGCCCGGCCGCATCTCCATCGCGCGCGCCGGCTCGACGCTCCGCCCTGAGGCGGAGACGGCTACATAGACATCGGCGATGTCGAGCCCGTTCTCGCAGAGCTCGGCCGCCGCCATCGCGACGGCGCGCACGCCGCCGCTCCGCAGGTGCGCGGCGCCAGCCTGCGCGGCGTAAAGGCTCGCGCCGATGCCGGTGAGCACGACGCGGCCCGTGCACAGCGGCGCCGGATCGATCGCCGCCACCGCCGCGCGCACGACCGCACGGCTCGCCGCGAGCACCGCGGGCTGGCGGAGGATCGCCTCGCGATACGGGATTTTCTCGGTCATCTCGGGTCCTTCGCGAAGCCGCTCAGTTTAGCTTCATGTAATCGGCGTAGCGTGCCGCATCGTCGACGGTGATCTGCTTTACCTCGTTCTCGGCGAGGCCCCATTTCTTGAAGATACTGTCGTACGTACCGTCCGCGATCATTGCGTGCAGCGTCGCAACGATCGCATCGCGCAACTGCGGATCGTCCTTGCCGACGAGGATGCCCTGATAGCCCACCGCGTATTTGGCGCCGGGCACGAGCTCAAGCTGCACACCTTCGGGCGGCTGATGCGCGAGCGAATAAGCGGCCACGCCGGTCGTGTCCATCGAGACATCCACGCGCCCGCTCTTCATCGCCGCCTTGACCTGGTCGTTGCTCGGGAATTGCAGGACGGTCAGCGGCTTGTCGGCCGGGCAGAGCCCCTTCTGCTTGTCGAGAAGCTGCAGCGGGATGGAGCCCTGCACGGCTCCCGCCGTCAGCCCGCAAACGTCGCTGATCTTCGTCGCATGATGCGGGTTGCCTTTGACGACGATCATGCTCGTCCCTTCGAGCGTGTAGTCGATCACGTCTAGGATCTTCTCGCGTGGGCCGAAATCGCCGAACGCGGACAGGCCGATATCGAAGCGCCCGGCCTGGATGCCCGGAATGATGCTTGCGAACGGGGCCGGATAGGTCGTGAACTTGACGCCGAGGCGGGACGCGAGCTCTGCTTGCAAATCCTGCTCGAGGCCGACCATGGTCTGATGGTCGGGGCCATAGAAATCATAGGGTGGATTCTCGGGATCTGTCCCGACCTTCACCTCTCCCGCCTGCAGAATGCTGGCGGGCAGCATCGCCCGCAGCTTTGCGTCGGGTCCGGCCGCATGCGCCGTGCCGCTCGCCATGACGGCCAGGACCGCCCCGGCGGCACAGATCAGATGCTTTCTCATAGACAGCCTCCCTTGAGTGCGCGCCGCGACGCGCGGTTCGAGATTCGCCTGTTCACCGCACGCGCTTGAGAAAGGCTCGCGTGCGCTCGTGGCGCGGGTGGTCCAGCACTTCGCCCGGCGGACCCTGTTCCACCACCGCCCCGGCATCCATGAATACAACCCTATCCGCCACATCCCGCGCGAAACCCATCTCGTGTGTCACCACCATCATTGTCATTCCCTCGCTTGCAAGTCGCCGCATCACCGTGAGCACCTCGCCGACAAGCTCCGGATCGAGCGCTGAGGTAGGCTCGTCGAAGAGCATGAGCCGGGGTCACATGGCGAGCGCGCGCGCGATGGCGACGCGCTGTTGCTGGCCGCCGGAGAGCTCGCGCGGATACGCGCCCGCCTTCGCGCGGAGCCCCACCATGTCGAGCAGCAAGTCCGCGCGTTCCCGCACCGCGTCGCGCCGCTCGCCGCGGACCAGCATCGGCGCCTGCATGATGTTGCCGAGCACGTCGAGATGCGGAAAGAGATTGAACTGCTGGAACACCATGCCGATCTCGCGGCGCTGTCGGGCGAGCTCGGTCTTTCGCATCTCGTGAAGCCGCCCGTTCTGCTCGCGATAGCCGATCAACTTGCCGTCCACGCTGATACGGCCGTCGCTCGGCGCTTCGAGATGATTGATGCAGCGCAGGAAGGTCGATTTGCCGCTGCCGGAAGGCCCGAGAATGCACACGACCTCGCCGCGCGCGACCGCGAGGTTAATACTGGACAGGACCTCGGTCCGCCCGAAGCTCTTGCTCACGCCGATGGCTTCGACCATCGGCGGTTCGCGCACGATGCCGGGGACGGCGCTCATCCCTTGCTCGCGATCGCGTCCGTCAGGCGGCGCCACCCACGCGCGGCGCCCGGAAGGGCGACGGGCGAATGGCCGAGCCGCGCCTCGATCCAAGATTGCGCGAGCGAGGCCAGCGTGGTGATCACCAGGTACCAGATGCTCGCGACGAGCAGCAGTTCGATGATGAGGAAATTCGTCGCGTAGATGTTCTGCACGCGCGTGAGCAGATCCTGCGCGGCGACGACGGAGACGAGCGAGGTCGTCTTCAGCATGGAGATGGTCTGATTGCCGATCGGCGGGATGATGACGCGCAGCGCCTGCGGGAGAAGGATGCGCGTGAGCGTCTGGAAGGGCGTGTAGCCAAGTGCGGTCGCTGCCTCCGTCTGCCCCTTGTCGACCGCGAGCAGGCCGCCGCGCACGATCTCGGCCATATAAGCCGCCTCGTTCAAGCTGAGCGCGAGTAGCGCAGCGGTAAAGGCGGTGATGAGGGTATTCGTCTTGTTGTAGAGGGCGCCTAGCGGAATCCCCGGCACGAAAAGCTGGATATTGTACCAGAAGATGATCTGCACCAGCAGTGGCGTGCCGCGGAAG
>DATAPS010000524.1:0-11912 GCA_036265085.1 Acetobacteraceae bacterium
TGCCAGCAGCACGCTGTTCTCCAGTGCCAGCCACGTCTTCGGATAGTCGAACAACACGTAACGAATGTGCTGCAGGCTGAACCTCATCAGCGCCGGATCGACGGTCAGGAAATCAACGAACGCCGCCCAGATCAGCGTCGCGACGGGGAGCGCGACCGCCAGGACCACGTAGAGCCACGCAAGCGCCGCGACGCCCCAGCGCGCGCCGCCGACCTCGAGGAGACGCGGGCGGAACGCTTTGCCGGTGATCGTCGCGAAGCTGCGTCCACGCAGCAGCATCGTCTGTGCGGACACCAGCAGCGCCGTGACGATCAGCAGCAGCAATCCCCATGCCGCCGCTTGCGTCAGACGCGCGGGATAGGTGTTGAGGAGGCGGTAGATCTCGGTCCCCGCCGTCTGAAATCCCGCGGGAATGCCGAGCACCGCGGGCACGCTGAACAGGCTCATCGCCTGCACCAGCACCAGCAGCGCGCTTCCCGCGGCGGCCGGCAGCATCAGCGGCAGCGTCACAGTGCCGAGCGCGCGCACGGCAGTGGAGCCGTGGATGCGTGCGCTCTCCTCGAGCGATGGATCCATCCCGCGCAGCGCCCCCCCGATCAGGAGGAACGGCACCGGCACGGCAGAGAGCGCGGCCACGAAAATCGCCCCGCCCGCACCCTGGATATCGATGATCGCCCCGCCGATGCCGAGACCGCGCGCGGCGACGTTGATGAGCCCGCCCTTCGGCGTGCCGAGCCACGACCAGGCAATCGCGGTCAGCAGCGGTGTCACGTAGAGCGGAAGAACGATCAACGGCTCCAGCACGGCGCGCGCCGGCGTGCGGACCCGGACCAGCGCCACCGCGAGCGCTCCGCCGACGACTACCGCGCCGATCGTTGCGCCCACGCCGAGCAGCAGAGTATTCTCGATGATGTGCGTTGCGCCGAACACCGCACGCAGCGGCTGCAAGCCGATCCCGGCGGGCTCGCGCAGCGCACCGGCCACGATCGCCACGAGCGGCACCAGCACCAGCGCGGCAACGACGAGCGACAGCGCGGGCGGCGCGATCCGTTCGGCGGACCGGATCGTCACGACGACTGGAACAGCGCCTCGAAGCGTTCCGGGAACGTAGTGAGAGCGTGCTCGTATTCGGGCAGCTCCGCCTTGCTCGGCAGCAGCGGCTTCGTGTCCGCCAGCGGAAGCTGTCCCGCGGGCGATGGGACATCAGGACGCAACGAGTAGACGCCAAAAATGTCGTAGTTCAGCAGCTTCTGGCCGTCGTGGGAGAGCACGAAATCGACGAACAGCTTCGCCGCGTTCCGATGCGGCGCGTCGCGAAAAACCGCGATCGGCGCAAGCGCGATCGGCATGCCCTCGGCCGGATAGATGCCGACGATGCCCGCCTTCACCGCATCCGGCTCGAAGGCGCGATAGTGATCGACCGTAAACCCGATCGGCGCCTCTCCGCGCACCAGCAGGTCGATCAGCTGCGCCGAGGTGGACACCACCAGCGGCTTCTGCACCGCCAGCCGCTTCAGGTAATCGGCACCGAGATGATGTTCGAGCTCGTACATCTGGGCGAACGCCGTGCCTGCCGCCGCGTCCTGCAGGATCAGCTTGCGCCCGGCGAATTCCGGCTTCAGCGCATCCGCCCAGCTCCTCGGCGCCTTCTCCGGAGCGAGCGTGTTCTTGTTGTAAGCCATGATCACGCCGATCACCCGCGCCGTCGTCCAGTTGCCCTGCGGATCGGCGGCATCGGGCGGATAGGCGGCGAGTTCCGGCGATCGATACGGCAGCAGCTTGCCGTCGCGCGCATAAGTCAGATACGGCGCCATCGCCGCCACATGCAGCACGTCGAAGCTGAGCGCCCCGCCCCGCATCTCTGCCTCGACGCGTGCCAGCACGCGGCCGGTGGGCGCGCTGTAATAGCCGGAATTGACGTCGAGGAACGGATAGAGGCTCGTAAAAGCCTGCATGAAGCGCGGGAAGGTGGCTTGCGACACCGACGTCGCCATCGACATCTTGCCCTCGCGTTTCGCCCCCTCTATCAGCGCGGACCGCTCTTGAGCGCTCGCGCGGCGCGCGAACGTCAACAGCGGTGTTGCCGCGGCGGTCGTCATCAAACGGCGGCGAGACAGTGCGTTCATCGGGAGCCCTCCCCTGTCCGAAAGCGTAAACAGCGTGGCTCCGAATCGCCTGATAGAATCGCTGGATCGTCTGGTGATCAGCGTTCTTCGAGACAGTAAGCGGCGAACGCCGAAAGCTCCCGGTCACGCCGGGGAAAGCCGAGTAGCTGCACCCCGAGCGGCAGCCCGGCCGCGGACAGTAGCGGCAGCGAAATCGCCGGACAGCGCAGCGCCGAGCCCGGGTGGTTGAAGATCGGATTGCCCGTGCTCTCCAGCCCCACGGGTGCGGGTCCGTGTGCCGCCAGCGTGACGCAGGCGTCGAACGAACCGGCAAGCGCCTCGAGCGCATCCCGCATCGCGTCGCGGCGGCGCAGCAGCGCCGCGTAGTCGTCCGGATCCATGGCCCGCCCCGCCGCGATCCCCCGGCCCAATCCCGCACTCAGCCGCGCACCGTCGCGGCGATCGAGCTCCGCGAACGGCCACAGCTTCTCCCAGTCGTTGATCCGCGACGAGACGTCGGACGCATCCGCAATCGCCGCCTCGAGCTGCGCCACTAGCGGCGAGGAGTTCGCATCCGCAATCGCGATTCCCCCGCGCGCGAGCACCGCGACGAACCCCTCCAGTGAAGCGATGGCGGCCGGCTCCGCCGACGCCCACCCGGCCGTATGGAGCAGTGCGAGCCGCGCCGGCCGTCGCGGAGGCAACGGCCTTGGGCCGCCGGCGAAAGGCGGAAAGCCCGGATCGCCGCCGACCCGCCGCGCGATCGCGTCGCAGACCGCCCAGGCGTCCTCCAGCGTGGACGAGAGCGTGCCCGCGCAGTTCTGGCTGAAATTATCGCTGATGCCGCCGCGGTTGATCGCCCCGAACGTCGGCTTGAACCCGATCACCCCGCAAAAGCTCGCCGGCCGCAGGATCGAGCCGCCGACCTGCGATCCGATCGCGACCGGCACCATCCCCGCTGCCACCGCCGCCGCGGACCCGCTCGATGAGCCACCGGGCGTGCGCGTCGGATCGTGCGGATTGCGCGTCGGTCCCGGGGCCGCACCCGCAAATTCGGTCGTCGCCGCCTTCCCTACGATCACGGCGCCGGCTTCGCGCAGCGCGTAGGCCACCGCCGAATCTCTGCCGCTGCGGAAACCCTCGAAGATCGGGCTGCCGAAGCCCGTCGGCATGTCCACCGTCTCGAAAATGTCCTTCAGCGCGACCGGCATCCCGTCGATCGGCGAGAGCGGCCTGCCCTCCCCCCACCGCGCCGCACTCGCATCCGCGGCCCGCCGCGCGGCCGTCGCGTCGATCCAGGCGAACGCCTGCACCACCGGCTCCGCCGCCTCCACGCGGGCGAGGCACGTCTCCAGGTAGTCGCGTGGCGACGGCGTCCGTCCGGTGTAGCGCGGCGCGGCAGCGGCGAGCGTCATATATCGATCCCTCCTTTGTCGGCGACCATCAGCCGCACCAGCTCGGCGACCACCCGCGCCTCCGCCGACAGCCCCGCCTCCGGCCATGCCAGCATGCACGCGATTGGTTGCACAGGCCGCCACGTCTCCAGCACCAGCACCCGTCCCGCCGCGGCCTCGCCCGCCGCCGCGGAGGTGGCCACCAGCGCCGCACCCATGCCGAGCGCCGCCATCCGCACGCGCGTCGCCAGGCTGGAGCAGCCGTGATGCACGCTCGGCTCCGTCCCTTCCTCCCGGAACCAGCTCATTGCGCTCGCGAACATATGCGTCCCCGGGCGGTCCGTAATGATCGGCACGGACGCGAGGTCCGCCGCCCTGATCGGTCCCTGCGGCAGCCGCAGCGCCGGGCTCGCGACCCAGCCGACGGCCAGGCTGCCGAGCGACTCCTGCCGCAGCCGCGGCATCTCGACCGCGCCGAGCACCACCGCTATGTCGAGTTCGCCGCGGTCGAGCTGCGCGCGCATCGTGTCGCTCGTCTCGACGGTCATCGCAACGACGATCCCCGGCGCGGATTGCGCGACTTGCTCGAGCAGCACCGGGACCCAACCGGTCGCCGACATCGGAGTCACGCCGAGGCGCACCCGCCCCGCCAGCGCGTTCGGCGCCGCCACCCGCTCCCGGATCTCGCTCTCGATCGCCACGATCCGCGCCGCGTATTGCAGCAGCTCGAGCCCCTTTGCCGTCGGCCGCGCGCGCCGGTCGCTGCGGTCGAAAATCAGCACCCCGAGCTCCAATTCCATCTCGCGGATACGCGCGGAGATCGCCGGCTGCGACATGCGCAAATGCCGAGCCGCCGCGTGGAAACTTCCCAGGCGGCCGATCCAATAGAGCGCCTCGAACTGGCGCAGGTTCATCGCGCATCCCGCCCCGCGGCGTTCGGCACGCCTTGCAATCGACAGTTCACGGATTTATTCCAACTCCATACCGGATCCGTTCGCCAGAGTGGAAAACATCGATGAAGACTTGTGTGGAGCTATCCGTCATCGGAGCGGTGTCCTTGGTCGGCCTCCTCGGCGGCTGCACCGCGACACAATCGGCGAATGGCGGGCCGATGACGATCACCACCAATCTTCCCGGGGGGACGCCTCAAGCTTACGTCCTCACGCCGGTGCCGCCCGGCGGTGGCGTGCCCCCGCCGCCCGGCATGATGACCCCGCCTGCCCCATTGCCGCCCGCCGGCATTCCGCCGAGCGGCAGCTACACCGGCGAAATGGTATCGGTGAACGATCCGGGCGGTCGCTGCACACCGAGGGTGCCGCTCTACAACTGGACCGTACGCGGCACGCGCGTACGGTTCGGCGGCTTCGTGGGCACGATCCGGCCGAATGGCGTGCTCAATATGCAACAGCGCGGTTCGTACGTGTCCGGCGAATTCCGGGGACCGCAGTTCGTCGGCGAATTGTGGTCGCCATCCCCAGCCTGCGACTACCGCATGACCCTGCAACTGGCTTCATGACAGCACGCTTCAACCCTGGTCACGGTAGGCGGGGTCGAGCGCGTCACGGAGCGCGTCGCCGAGCAGATTGAAGGCGAGCACGCATAGCGTCAGCATCGCGCCCGCGGCCACCACCGGCCATGGCGAACCGAGCAGATTCGTCAGCCCGTCGTGGATGATATTACCCCAGCTCGGCTCCGGCGGCTGCACGCCCAGACCGATGAACGATAGCGTCGCCTCCACCCGGATGGCTGTGGCAATCCAGAGCGTGCCCACAACCACCAGTGCGCCGGAGATATTCGGCAGGACGTGCTTTCCGATGATTCGTAGCGGGATCTGCCCGGCGGCGATGCTCGCCTCGACATACGGCTCCGCGCGCACCGCGAGCGTGGAGGCGCGGGCCACGCGGGTGAAGCGCGGCACGAACGCGACGGCGACGGCACCGATGAGATTGCCAATTCCCGGCCCGAGACCCGCCGCGATCATCAGCCCGAGCAGCAGCGCGGGAAACGCCATGAGCATGTCGGTGACGCGCGCGGTCACCCGATCGAACCAGCCGCCGAAATAGCCGGCGAGCGTGCCGATCGTCGTCCCCACCGTGCCGGCGATCAGCGGCGCCGACAGTCCGAGCAAAAGTGACCAGCGCGTGCCCAGGAGCACCCGCGAAAACGTGTCGCGCCCGTAGCGGTCGGTGCCGAACCAGTGTGTTGGACTCGGCGCCTCGCCGCGGTGGAGAATGCTCTGCGCGACTGGATCGTAAGGAATCAGCGAAGGAGCGGCGAGCGCGATGAAACAGAACGCGGCGATCGTCAGCATCGCGCTCACTGCTACCGGATCGGCGATCACCTTGCCCAACGTCCGCGCCGAAGACCGCAGAACGACCGGCGCCGCTTGCGTTGCCGCACTCATGCGGCGGCGCGGATGCGCGGGTCGACCAGCACGTAGACGATGTCCATCGCGAAGTTGACGGCGACGACGAACAGTGTGAACAGCGCGAGGCATCCCTGGACCACCGGGTAGTCGCGCGCGGAGATCGCATTGACGAGCACGTTGCCCAGCCCCGGACGCGAGAACACCAGCTCGATCGGGATCGAGCCGGACAGCATGGTCAGGATGTAGATCCCAAAGCCCGTGCTCACCGGGATCAGTGCGTTACGCAGCGCGTGGTGATAGACGACGCGCCGCTCGGTCGTACCCTTCGCCTGTGCCGTGCGAACGAAAGCGCGGGGCAGCACTTCCAACATCGACGAGCGCGTCAGCCGGCACGTGAACGCCGCCATCACCAATCCCAACGTAAGCGCGGGCAGGACGAGGTGGTACATCCGGTCGGGGAACGCGTCACCGCCGCCCATGATCGGGAACAGGTCGAGCTTGAGCGCGAACACGATCAGCATCAGCGCGGCGAGATAGAATTCCGGGATGCAGAACCCGATCAGCGACAGGCCGCGCGCGGCGTAATCCGCGGCGCGGCCACGCCGCGTTGCCGATACCACGCCGGCGGGAATGCCGATCATGGCGCCAACGATGATCGCGGCGATGGTCAGCTCGATCGTGTACGGGAGCGCCGTCGCAAGCATCGATAGCGTGGTCTCGTCGCTGACGAAGCTGCGTCCGAACTCGAAGCGGAGCATCTGCCAGAGAAAGACGACGTACTGCACCGGCAGTGGCGCATCGAGACCCATCTTCGCGCGGAACGCGGCGAGCTGGTCCTCGGTCGCGAGGTCGCCGAGCGCAGATGTCGCCGGATCGCCCGGCAGCACCCGCATCGCGACGAACACCAGCGAGAGCACCAGCAGGATCGTCAGGAACGCATCGACGAGGCGCTTGCCGATATATGCGGACATCGGGGTACCTACGCGGCGAAGCGCGCCTTCATCAGCGTGAAATAGGCGTAGGACGCGCGTATCTCGTAGCCGAGATCGAGGCGTGGATTGCGCGCGAACACCCAATGCAGGGATAGCGCATTCCACGCGGGCATGTCGCGCAGGACGCGCAGCTCCGCCTCGCGCGTGAGCACGATCCGTTTCTCGAGATCGGGCTCCGCCATGATCTGCGCGTAGATGTCGTCGATCCCCGGCATGGCCGCGCCGTAATGACTGAAGTTTGAGCGTCCGCCTCCGTTCGCGTCCACGGCGGCGCTCTTCAGCAGGCTCGAATCGAACAGCAGCGTTCCGACCGGCGCAGTCGTCTCCGAATTTAGAACGAGCGTCCCGAGATCGTGGTTCATGTCGGTATGGAACCGTACATGCTCGATCGTCTTCAGCCGCATGTCGATGCCGACCTGCCGCAGCATGTCCTGGAGCAGCAGCATGATTCCCTGGAAATCCTCCCGTTGCGAGATTTCCTGGTCGAAAGCGAAGCCTTTCGGAAACCCGGCCTCGGCGAGAAGCTGCTTAGCCTTTGCTGGATCGTAGTCGTAGCGCAGCTCCGCCGGCAGATCTGCGCTGGTGAAGCCGCCCGGGTATTCCGGCGGATTGATGCCCCAGACATCGCCGTAGAGATCCCCATAGGCGTCCTTCAGCACCTTGCGGTCCACCGCGTAACGGATCGCCTTGCGGACGCGGATGTCGTCGAACGGCTTCCGTGTCAGATTGAAGGAGACCATGTTGTTGCTGCCGGGGCGCGTGAGATCGATCTTCGCCGTCGGCACCTGCCGGCGGATATCGTCGGTCCATCCAGGCAGGCGCACCCCCTCGATCATGTCGAGCTCGCCTTTCGCGAACGCCAGAGTCCGCGCAGTCGAATCCGGCACATAACGGAATTCGACGCCGTCCACGGCGGGCTTGCCGCCGTGATACTGCTCGAAGGCTTTGAGCACCACGCCGCGGTTCGGGTCGATCGTCTCGAACTCGAACGGCCCGCTCCCGACCGGCGCGCGACGGAAACCCTCTCCAAGCTTCTCCACCGCCTTGCGCGGCAGAATGAAAGCAGCCCGCGCGATCAGCGCTTTCGCGTATAAGGTCGGATCGGGCTGCTTGAGGACGATCTGGAAGCGGTACTTGTCGAGCAGCTTCACGTCCTCGATCGGCTCGTAATAGATCCGGTAGCCCGATCCCGTTGCGGGGTCGCGCAGCCGGTCTAGCGTGAACTTGGCGTCGTCTGCCGTGACTTCGCCGTAGCCCTTGTGGAACAGCATCCCCTCACGAAGCTTAATCGTGTAGGTCTTCGCGTCGGGCGAGATCTCCATGCTCTCCGCCGCCTCCATGACGAGGCCGCGCGGATCAAGATCGAAGGTGCCGTAAGGCGGGTCGACCAGCGTATCGAAGATCTGGCGCGTGACGGTCTGATCCTCGCCCTGGATGTTGATCGCGGGATCAAGGGAGTTCACCCGCTGCACCGCCAACCCGAAGCGGATCGTATTGCGATCCGCCGCACCCGCGGGCGCCGGCAGGGCCGACGTTGCGGCGGTGGCGAATGCGACGGCGAGAGCGGAGCGACGTGTCAGCCCGGTCATCCTGCGTCTCCTCAGACGATCTCGATGCGCCGCTTCTGAACCTCGGTCTCGATGAACCCGAGGCCCAGTCCAGGTGCGGTCGGCAGGTGGAACAGTCCGTCTACCGGTTTGGGCGGCGCATCGAAGATCGCATGTGTGCGCGGCGACGGATCGTTCAGCTCGATCGGCTTCGCGGCGTGCAGTTGCGCCGCGGCGACGTGCATGTTGGCGAGATGGCCGATAGTCGGCTGCGTCTGGTGCGAAACCAGCTCCGCGCCCATCGCATGCGCCACCGCTGCGCAGCGTACCAGCCCGGTGATGCCGCCCATCTTGACGATGTCCGGCTGCACCATGGGGACGCCCGCACGGATCAAATCGGCGATCCCCGCCAGCGTATAGGTCTGCTCACCGGCGGAGACTGTGATGTCGAGCCGCCGCGCCACCTCGCCCATCTGCTGCACGTGATAGTGCTGCACCGGCTCCTCGAACCACCAGAAGCCGAGCTCTTCGAGTGCACGGCCGACGCGCATCGCGCCCCCGGGCGAGTATCCGTTGTTCGCATCGAAGGCGAGCGGGAAGTCGTCGCCGACCATCTTGCGGACGGCGCGCGCTTTCGCGATATCGCCCGGAATATCGCCGTCGGGCAACGTGCGGTCATTGTCGAAGCGGATCTTCACGGCCGCCGGCTTGTCCTTCAGGCGCGCCTCGACGACGCGCAAAACCTCGTCGACGCTGCGCACCCCGTTATCGCCGATCGATGCATAAAACGGCAGGGCGGTTTTCCACGCACCGCCCAGGAGCTTGTAGATCGGTTGGCCGAGCTGCTTGCCCTTTAGGTCCCAGAGCGCGATGTCGAGCGCCGCGAGCGCGCCGGTCAGCGCGCCTTCCGGGCCGAGCTTCACCAGACGATGCAGCAGCCTTTCCTGAATGATGGCATGATCCAGCGGGTCGGCGCCGATGAGCGTCGGCGCGATGTGGTGCTCGAGGATCGTCAGCGAGGCTAGCCCGCCGACCATCGGCGACGCTTCGCCGATCCCGCAGAGGCCGTCGTCGGTCCACACGCGCACGAATGCGCTCCGGCGGGCGGGCGGGTCGTTGTCCGACCAGCGGATCTGAAAGGTCTCGATGCGCTCGATCTTCACGGCCCGTTCCCCCGTCGTGTTGCCGCATCCTGAGGCGGGCCAAGCGGTGGAGGCAAGGTACGGGCCGGCAGGGACGGGATGCTCTATCGGCGGGACTCGACCCCGGGATCGCCTCGCCGCATCCCGGTTCGCGCCGACGGCGTTCCAGGAGGACCGAGACACCGGCCCTGCGCTACAATCGTGACTTGACCGCGCGCTTCCGGCACAGAAATGCCGGCGTAGCCCGACGACGCTGCCCGCGCGTCGGAGCGAGGATTTGGAGGTAATTGCGACGCATGCCGAGTGCCGGCGCGAAAGCCGTCGATCGTGCTGAAGCACTGCTCGCGGAGAACCGCGAACTGCGCCGGCAGCTCGCGGTTGCCGAGCGGCGCATCGCCGACTTGACCCTCAGCCAGACGCAGTTTCGAGCGCCGGAACCGAGTGCGGAGGCTTTGCGCGAGAGCGCCTATCGCGCGGCGCTTCTCGAATTGGGTGATCGGCTGCTCAACATCTCCGAGCCCTCGGAGATGGAGTACGTCGCGGCCGAGATTATCGGCCGCACCCTCCGTGTGAGCCGGGTGGGCTACGGATCTGTGGATCCCGCCCTCGGCACCGTCGACGTCGCGCGGGACTGGACCGCCCCGGGTTTCAAGAGCCTCGCGGGCAAACGGCGGTTCATAGACGATCGCGCGTACCACGAGAAGCTCGCGCGCGGCGAACCGATCCTCTTCGCGGATACCGAGCGCGACGCGTCGCCCGGGAGCGCCGCCGGCTGGCTCGCGGTCGGTGCTCGAGCCGTCATCAATGTTCCGATTTTCGAACTCGGTGACCTCGTCGCTGTCATCTACCTGCACGCCGCGGCGCCGCGAGAATGGCTCGCGGACGAGATCACGTTCCTGCG
Organism: Acetobacteraceae bacterium; assembly: GCA_036265085.1. Lineage (GTDB taxonomy): Bacteria > Pseudomonadota > Alphaproteobacteria > Acetobacterales > Acetobacteraceae > DATAPS01. The sequence continues at coordinate 10,450 of DATAPS010000524.1, forward strand.
CAACGCGGCCGAACGCACCCGCTCCGCCGTCGAGCGCCGACGGGCCGAGAACGAGCTGCGCGCCCTCAACGAGAAGCTGGAGCGGTCGGTCGCAGAGCGTACTGCAGACCGCAACCGGCTCTGGCGTCTATCGGCGGACGTGATGCTCGTGGCCCAGTTCGACGGCACCATCGTCGCCGTCAACCCGGCGTGGCAGTCGGCCCTCGGTTGGCGCGAGAACGAGATGATCGGTCACATGATCACCGATTTCATGCACCCCGACGATGTTCGTGCGACCACCCAGGGCCTGTTCCGCCTCTCCGGTGGACTGCCCGTGACGGGCTACGAGATCCGCTCGCGCCACCGGGACGGCAGCTATCGCTGGCTATCTTGGAACGCCGTTCCGGGCGGCGGCGTCGTCAACGCGGTGGGCCGCGACTTCACCGCAGAGCGGGAGAAAGCGCAGGCCCTCGCATTGTCCGAGGCGCGGATGCGATCCGTGTTCGAGACGAGCTTCCAGTTCCTGGGTCTGCTTACGACCGAAGGTATCCTGGTCGACGCCAATCCACCTTCGCTCGCGGCGATCGAACGAACGCTCGCGGATGTCGCCGGACTGCCGTTCTGGGAGACGCCGTGGTTCACCAGCACGTCGGGGATGCCGGAGCAGATCCGCGCCGCAGTCCCGCTGGCCGCGTGCGGCCAAGCCTTCCGCCAAGAGATCTCGCTCACCTTGCCGACCGGCCAGCGCGCGTTCGATTTCTCGATGCGCCCGGTATACGACGCGGGCGGCGATGTCATCGCGATCGTGAACGAGGCAATGGAATTGACGGAGCGGCGGCTCGCGGAGGAGCAGCTCCGGCAGGCCCAGAAGATGGAGGCGATCGGCCAGCTCACCGGCGGGCTTGCCCATGACTTCAACAACGTCCTCACTGGCATCAGCGGCAATCTGGAATTGCTGCAGATGCGCGTGGAAAGCCGGCGCTTCGACGAGCTCGCGCGCTATATCGAGGCCGCGAGGCGCGCAGCGGATCGCGCGGCGGCGGTCACGCATCGTCTGCTCGCATTCGCGCGCCGGCAGACGCTCGCGCCGAAGCCGGTGGATGCCAACCGCCTGATCGCCGACATGTCGGCATTGATCCGCGGCACCGTGGGCTCGGGGGTCACGTTCGAGACGGCGCTTGCGACGGATCTATGGACGACACGCTGCGACCAGAACCAGCTCGAAAGCGCGCTGCTCAATCTCTGCATCAACGCGCGGGACGCGATGCCGGGCGGCGGTTCGATCGAGATCCGGACCGCGAACGCCACGTTGGACGCACGCGGCGCAGCGCGCGGCGATATCGCACCCGGCGACTACGTGGCCATCTCCGTGATTGACACGGGCATCGGTATGGCGGCGGACGTGGTTGCGCGCGCGTTCGACCCGTTTTTCACGACCAAGCCGCCCGGGCAGGGGACCGGCCTCGGCCTGTCCATGATCTACG
>DATAPS010000525.1:0-4610 GCA_036265085.1 Acetobacteraceae bacterium
GCTGATCACCACGACGTTCCCGTCCCCGAACCCGACGAAGTACCACGGTCCCTGCCGCCCGGTGCGTACATCCAGCAGCCGCCCCGCGATCCGCACAGGCTCCCCCGCCGACACATCGAGCCGCCCGCCGATGGCCATGTCGAACGCGTCGCCCGCCTTCGCCCCGCGCGCCCGCAGCGCCGCCACGGCGTCTTCGTCCGCGACGGTCACCACCAGCGTCCGCGCGAGTCCCTGCGCGATCACCTCGCGCAGCACCCACGTTGCCGCGCCCGATCGGTCGCTATGGTCGGCGAGCACCACGGGCGTCTGCCCCGCCGCCACCGCCGCTTTCGCCCGGGAGACACCGTCCGCGACCGGATGCACCTGCGTCGTGCGCAGCAGCGCCTCGCGCCGGCGCCACGCCCAGGCTGCCATGTCGTCCGCCACGCGGCGGGCGAGCGCGTCGTCGCCGTTCGTGGTCGCCTGGATCGTCATGCCGACGTCCGGCACGTCCGACCACGGGAAGGCGAAGAACACGTTGACGTAGAGATCCGTCGCCCGCGCCTCCCACACCAGCGCGCGCTGCACCAGGTCCATCCACGGCGAGGCGCCGGTCCATTGCAGGACGGTGGGCGAGAGGATCGGCACCTTCACCGTCACCGATCGCGGCGCGTAATCGCCGCGGATCGCGCGGATCAGCATGCGCGCGGCACGCTCGCCTTGCAGATGCGAGTCGTAGTGGGGGAAGTATTTGACACAGAACGCAAAATCCGCGTGGCGGAGGAACTCCTCGTCCTCATTGCCATGCGGATCGAACGTCGCGGCGATGCGGACCTTCGGCCCCACCGTCGCCCGGACCCGCCGCGCGAACTCCGCCTCGGGCCGGGGCACGCCGCGCACCGCCATCGCCCCATGCAGTGCCATGTAGACGCCGTCGAACGGGCCACGCTTGGCGATGTCCTCGACCATGCGGCCGGCGAAGGTCTCGTAAGCCTCGGTGGTGAGCCAGCCCGAGCCGGACCCGCGCTTGGGCGAGAGCGGCGACTCGATGCCGACCAGCTCGACGCCGTCATGCTCGCGCGCCACCTGCACGAAGCCGCCGACATAGCCGTCCGGATCGGAGCCGAGCAGGGCCTCGTCGCGGGCGGGGGAGCCGGGATAGGTGAAGTCATCGACGGTCGTGTCGGAGGCTAGGAAGGTCACTGTCTCGTGGACGAAGGTCAGGACGGCGATGCGAATGGGAGCCTCCTCGGCGAACGACTTAGCCGCGCATCGTCGCGCCTATTCGGCGGCGTTGTGAAGAGGCACCCCATAAGCCCCGCGCGCCCGAACCGCCACGTTCAGCACCTCAACGCCGACATCGGCTTGGGGCCGATGGACAACCCGGAGCACGCGGCCGCCGAACGCCGCGATCGCTTGTGTGAGGGGGACCGCGCACCGCATCAGGGCGCGCGTTCACAAGAAGCTTCGACTGGCGCGATCTCCCCGCGGCGCGAACGTCACCGTGAACGAACGCGTCGCGGCCACGCGATCATGCGTTGGGCGCGCGATACGCCGTCTTCGTGTCACGCGCCTTCTTCATCGCCGCTTCGGCTTCCTGCGGCGTCAGCAACGGAATGGTCTCCACGCGTGAAAACCCGCCGCTCGAGGCCAAAGTCATCGAGCACGCGGTGGCAGCCACGTGATCGGGGAACTCGCAGATTGCCACACCGTCGAAATCCCCGAGTGCGAAGAAATACGAGTGCAGCTTGCCCCCGAACCCTTCGACCAGAGTCTTCCCCATCGCAGCGCGATCATGCGGCTTCTCTGTCATCATTCTCGCGGATGCCGCCGTGAACTGCCAGCGCAGCAGGAAGTGAGACATCGGTTTCTCCCCTCGATCCGAACGGATTGCCTCTTTCGGGCACCGCTACGCTAGGACCGGAGCGGGGAGGACACAACTTGCCAGCACTACTCCGCTTTCGAGCATCGCCGTCGCCGGACGCCGTGGCAGTCGAAGTTCAGTCGGCCGTGCCACTCCTGACCGACACCTCCGTCACCTGCACCGTCATGACGTCGCCGCTGTGCATCCAACGCGCCACCCATCCCGCGAGCAACGCGCCCACGATCGGCGCCACCCAGAACAGCCAGAGCTGACCGAGATAAGCGCCGCCCGCGAACAGCGCCGGTCCGGTGCTGCGCGCCGGATTGACCGACGTGTTCGTCACCGGGATCGACACGAGATGGATCAGCGTCAGCGCGAAGCCGATCGGGATGCCCGCGAACCCCACCGCTGCGTTCTTCGAGGTGCAGCCAAGGATGATCGCGAGGAACAGGAACGTCATCACCACCTCGCACACGAGGCAGGACAAGAGATTGTACTTGCCTGGGCTGAGATCGCCGTAGCCGTTGGAGGCGAAGCCGCCCATCTCCCACCCGGTCTTGCCGGAAGCGATCAGGTAGAGCACCGCCGCTGCAACGATCGCGCCCAGCACCTGCGCGATGACGTAGGGCAAAATGTCGCCGGCCCGGAAGCGCCCGCCGGCCCACAGTCCGACCGTCACCGCCGGGTTGAAATGCCCGCCCGAGACGTAGCCGACCGCGTAGGCCATCGTGAGCACCGAAAGGCCGAACGCCAGCGCCACGCCCAGAAACCCGATGCCGAGCGCCGGAAAAGCGGCGGCTAGCACCGCGGAGCCGCAGCCTCCGAACGTCAGCCAGAACGTGCCCAGAAATTCCGCGCCGAAGCGCCGGCTCATATCCATCACGTACTCTCCCCCAACAGACTTTGCGTCGTCGTGACCGTCTTGGCGCCTCGAACGCCCCGCGCCACGAGCCGGAGTTCTATAATCCCTTTACGCTGAATGTGTCGATCGTGATTTGATAACGAACGGTCTGGCCCAAAATCAGAGCAATCGCCTTTTAGTGCCGGGCTAGGGTCGGACCAGTATCAGCGCCCCGTTCGCCGGTATCTCGAGCGATGCCGAAACAGCGAACCCGTCCATTGGCCCGCCATCCGTTCGCACATGCCCCCCGTTCCCGACGGGCGCGGGGTTTGGAAAGGCGTCATAGACGTCGCTGTTGAACGCCTCCCGCCAATCCCCGGGAGACGGCAGCCCGATCCGATACCCATGCTTCGGCAGCTCGTCGAAGCTGACCACGACGACAACGTCCCGGCCTTCGCCCTCGATCCAGCGATGCATCGCGAGCACCCGCTCGAAATTCTCCGCCCGCGACACGCGGATGCTGCCCGTCCGCAATGCCGGTTCCGCGTGCCTCACGGCGATCAGATCGCTGCAGAAACGGAGGAAATCGCGCATCGAACTGTCGGTGCCCGCGAGTCCCTCCCACCAGATCAGCCCGCCGGCCGCGCGGTCGTCGCTCCAGTTCTTGTCCTCCAGAAACTCCTCGCCCATGAACAGCGTGGGAATGCCGGGCGCGGTCATCAACAGGCATGTCGCCGCGCGGCTGCGACTCCGCGCGTACCAGTTCCGCCGATCCTGCGGACTGGCGAGGAGCGGCACACGCGCCGCACCCCCATGCCCCGCATAGGTAAGGTCATGATTCTCCAGGCACTGGTTGAGACGCCACGAATCGCCTACCGTCGCGAGCAACCCGTCGCAAACCGCAGCGAAATCGAGCGGCGCCGAAATTCCAAAGCTCGCCTGCTGCACCAGTCCGCGCACCGCATCGCGCAATCCGTCCGCGAGCTCCGCGTCGAAGCCGAGCCCTCCGGGCGGCGGCTGCACCGCTCGTGCACGGTCGCCGTTCCAGTATTCGGCGATCTGGATCGCGGCGGGGTTGGTGGCGCGCACCGTCTCGGTCAGGCGGCGGCAGAAATCATCCCCACCGTGATTCGAGATCGCGCTCACCTCGTCGTAGCGCGCGCCGTCGACGTGGCACTCGTCGATGTAGAAGCGCGCATTGTCGATCAGGAACTGCGATACCCAGTCGTTCCAGTAGGCGAAGACCGGCCCGATCCAGGTCTGGTTGGTGAAGTAGAGGCTGCGGTTGTCGTCACCGAACTCCTGGCGGTCGTAGAACCAGATGGTGCGGTCGTCGAAGCTGCCGCGGTCATCATGGCCGAATGCGTGATTGTAGACCTGGTCGAGAATGACGGCCACGCCACGCAGATGGCAGAGATCGACGAGGCATTTCAGCTGGTTGATCCCCGGCGCGAGCTGGACTGCGGTCAGCTCGCGCTGGCCCAGGCTCGCGAGCGCCGCATTGACCTGATCCAGCCGCCACGGAAGCTCGTCGCTAGTGACGCAATATTCCAGCTCCGGGGAGAACATATCGGTCCCATTGTAGCCCATGCTGGTCGATGTCTCGAATTCCTGGATCGGCAGCAGTTGAATCGCATTCACGCCGAGCGAGACGAGGTGTTCGAGCTTGTCGGCGACGTCGAGGAACGTCCCGCCGCGCGTGGCGCGCGCGTCGTTCGCTGCTTCGTCGCGTGCCCACCAAGTACCGGTATGGAGCTGGTAGATGACGAGGTCGCTGAATGCAGGCGGCCGCCAGCCCGAATCGTGCCAGGGATAGCTCGCCGCATCGCGCACGACGCACACCCAGTCCGGGTCGGCCGTCGTCGTGGCGAGTTCACGCGCGAAGGGATCGCGCTTCCATCCGCGTCCGCCTGCGCCCTCGACGAA
>DATAPS010000526.1:0-4661 GCA_036265085.1 Acetobacteraceae bacterium
TTCACGCTCAAGGCGCCAACCGCCGCCGGCGGCACGCGCGCCCAGGCGATCGTCGGCGTCGTCGCCTCGGGCAATCTGGAGGTGCTGGTGGAGCGGGCCCTGCCCGCCGACACCTGCACCGTCGACATCGCGACCGCCGCCCACGGTTTCGGCGCGGTGTGGGAGGCGGTCGTCGGCGATTTCGTCGAACGGCGGGCGGCGGGCGGCTTGCGCATCTCCGTGAACGATGGCGGCGCCCGGCCGGATCTGGTGGCACTGCGCCTCGCGCAGGGCGTCCGCCTGATCGAGGAGCCCGAGGCATGAACGCCCCTGTCGCCCCCGATACCAGACCCCTGAGCTGGTACGAGGCGAGCGCCCGCCAGCGTGTGGCGGCCCTCGCCGATTCCGGCAGTTTCGTCGAGTTCATCGGCCCCGAGCGGCGCGAGACGAGCCCGCATCTCGCGATCTTCGACCTGCCCGAGCAGTTCGACGACGGCATGATCGTCGGCCGCGTCACCCTCGACGGGCGTGCGGTGCTGGTCGCGGCGCAGGAGGGCCGCTTCATGGGAGGCGCCTTCGGCGAGGTGCATGGCGCCAAGCTCACCGGCCTGCTTCGCGCCGCCCGTGCGCTCGGCCGGGACGTGCTGATCCTGTTCGACACCGGCGGCGTGCGGCTGCAGGAGGCCAACGCCGGCGAGCTTGCCATCGCCGAGATCCTCCGCGCGCTCGTCGAGGCGCGGGCGGCGGGGGTGGAGGTGATCGGCCTGATCGGCGGGCGGGCCGGTTGTTATGGGGGCGGCGGGTTGATCGCCGGCTCCTGCTCCACGCTGATCATCTCCGAGCAGGGGCGGCTCGGCGTCAGCGGTCCCGAGGTGATCGAGACCAACGAAGGAGTCGAGGAGTTCGACTCGCGGGATCGCGCGCTCGTCTGGCGGACGATGGGCGGCAAGCATCGCTACCTGATCGGCGGTGCGGACGCCTTCGTCGACGACGATGCCGCGGCCTTCCGCAAGGCTGCGATCGAGGCGTTCGACGGCGGCGCGCGGTTCGAATTCGCCACGCTGGAGGCCGAGCAGCAGCGGCTAGAACGCCGCCTCCGGCGGTTCGGCGGAGCCAGAGACGCGACCGATATCTGGGCCGGCCTCGGCGTGACCGAGCCGGCGGAGGTGCCCGGCCTTGCCACCGAGGAGTTCCTGCGGCGCGCCGCGGACAAGCGGGAGACGGCTGATGAAGCTCGATGACATCCTCGCCGCGCTGTTTCCGAACGGGCATGACGTGGCCGTCGCGGACGGCCTGATCGCCGGCAAGGGTTCGCTCGCCGGCGTCGGCGACATCCATGCGCTGGGCATCGCCGGCCAGAGCCCGCTCGGCGTGGACGGCGCCCTCGTGCTGGCCGGGCGCGTGCTCGAGATCGTCAGGACGGGCGACGGCGCGCCCATCCTCGTCCTGGTCGACTCCTCCAGCCAGCGGATGAGCCGGCGCGACGAGCTGCTCGGGCTCGTTGAATATCTCGCCCACCTGGCCAAGGCGCTGCTGCTCGCCGAAAGCAGCGGGCATCGCACGATCGGCCTGCTCTATGGCGGCAGCGCCGCGGGCGCCTTCATCGCGACGGCGCTCGCCACCGGCACGCTCGTCGCACTCCCCGGCGCGCACCCGGCGGTGATGGACCTGCCGTCGATGGCGCGCGTGACCAAGCTTTCGATCGACATCCTGAAGGCCAAGGCCGAGGCGACCCCGGTGTTTGCACCAGGCCTTGAAAATCTGGCGCAGACCGGCGCCATCCACGCCGTCTGGGACGCCGGCCGGCCGCTCGCGCAGCAACTCGCCGCCCTCCTGGCGCAGCCCCCCGGCCCCGATGCGCGCGATCGGTTGGGTGCGGAGCGTGGCGGGCGCCCGAAGGCGGTCGCCATTGCCGAATGGGTCGTGAGGCTAGCGTCCCATGGCTGAGGTGCTGCGCCGCCACGCGATGGTGAACCCATCGCCGCCCGCCTGGGCGGCGCTGATGGCGTTACGATCCGACCTCGCGGAGGAGCCGCTCGTGGCGGGATGGGCGCAGGCCAGATATCCCCTGGTCGTCCGACGGCCCGGATGCGGCGACGCCGCGGGCACGGTCCCGCTCGGCTTGCCGTTGCCGCCGGCCCACGGCAAACGCCGCATCGCCGTGACGCTCGAACCGGAGGAAATCGTCCACGCCGGGCCACCTCCTTTGCTGGCGGAGGCCGCCACCGTGGCCCCGCCCGGCTGGCGTGACGGCATCGATCGTCTCCTCCACCTCGATCCGCTGACGCGCACCTTCGGCAGCCTTGCCTGGCAGCACCTCACCGGTCTGCCCTATCTCTCCGAAGGATCGGACCTCGATCTGCTGTGGCGGCTGCCGTCCGAGGCGGATGTCGGCGCGTTGCTCGCAGGGATCGCGGCGATCGCTCGGGAGACGCCGATGCGGATCGACGGCGAGGTCGTCGGCGCGGCGGGGGGTGTCCAATGGCGCGAACTGCAGGGAGATGACGCAGGCGCAATCCTGGTGAAGGGGTCGCGCGACGTCCGGATGATGCAGCGCGCAGACTTTCTTGCAGGAGGAGCAGGATGACCGCCGCTGCCCGGCAATACGCCGCGCCGGGCGCGCTGCCGTCCGCGCGGTACCTCGGCACTCTGGCCGCCGCTTGCCTGAAGCTCGAGGTCGCGACCTATCCCAAGCCCGGCCTCGTCAGCCATGTCGACAACGGCGCGCATCGCGACATGGACGCCGCGCGACTCGTCCGAAGCGCCGACGCGCTGGCGCCCTTCTTCGCCGATCTCGCGATTGCCGGCGCCGCCGGCGCGGGCATGGATCGGCTGCGCGAGATCGGGATCGAGGCGGAGCGCGCCATGCTGGCGGCGACCGGCGGCGTGAACACCCACCGCGGCGCGATCTTCGGTCTGGGTCTGCTCTCCGCCGCCGCCGGTTTCCGGGACGCATCCGGCGTTCGCCGCCCGCTGGGCGCGATCATTGCCGAGCGATGGGGAGAGGCGATCTTGTCCGGTCCCATGCCGCTTCGCAGCCACGGCGCCGAGGTGGCGAGTCGCCATGGCGTCGGCGGCGCGCGAGCGGAGGCGGCGCAAGGCTTGCCTTCGGTCTACACCATTGCCTTGCCCGCGCTGCGGGCGGGACGCGCACTGGCACCCAATGATCGCGAAGCCGCACGCGTCCAGGCGTGCATGGCGCTGATCGCTGCTGTCGCGGACACCAATCTCCTCCACCGGGGCGGGGCGGAGGGACTCGACTTCGCCCGGGCGCTCGCCGCGGCGTTTCTCGCCGCCGGCGGTATCGGCCGGGCAGATTGGCGCGGCCAGGCGGTCGCGATTCACCGGGCCTTCGTGGCGCGCAATCTCAGCCCTGGCGGCTGCGCCGATCTGCTCGCGATGGCGCTGTTCATCGATCGCCTGGAGGCTTGATGCTCGCTCTCCTTTGCGGTGGACAGGGAAGATTGTCGGCCGACATGTTCGACCTTGCGGCCGAGCGGCCGGAGACGGCCACGATCTTCGACGAGGCGGGCGCGCTTCTCGGCCGCGACCCTCGCGACCTGGTCCGCGACGGGGATGACGACCTGCTGCTCGCGAACCGCACCAACCAGATTCTCTCCGTGACGGCGGCGCTCGCCATACACGCTTGCGTCACGGACATATTGCCGGAGCAGGTTGCGGTGACCGGCTACAGCGTGGGCGAGATGGCGGCGTGGAGCATCGCCGGCGTCTGGACAGCGGAGACGGCGCTGCGATTGACCGACGTCCGCGCGCGAGCGATGGACGCGGCGGGCGGCGCCGATGGGCACCTTGGGTATGTGCGGGGACTCGGCCGACATGCGCTCGAGGTCCTGGCCGCGCGTCATGGCTGCGCGATCGCGATCACCAATCCGGGGAATCTTTTCGTGGTCGGCGGCACCCTTCCCGATGTGACGGCGCTTTGCCGTGCCGCCGTGGCGGGCGGTGCCGCACGCGCCGACCTCCTCGCGGTGAAGATCGCATCGCATACGGCGCGCCTGGCGGGCGCGGTGGCCCCCTTCCGCGAAGCACTGGCGGGTACAACGGCCGCCGGACCGAAGCGTGGTCGATTCCTGCTGGCCGGAGGCGACGGGGCGCGGATTTTCTCCGCCGCCGATGCGACGGCGAAGCTGGCGGCGCAGGTCGCGACGCCGATCGACTGGGCCGCCACGCTGGAGGCGTTGGTCGAATCCGGCGTTGATCGGGTACTGGATCTTGGCCCTGGACACGCGCTTGCGGACATGGTGCACGCCGCCTTTCCCGCGATCCCAAGCTACGCCGTCGACGCGTTCCGTTCGATCGAGGGGGTCCGAACCTGGATTGGGTCCAAGTAGGTTTCCACCACGGCTGAAGCCGTGTGGCATTTCCGGTCGGGCTGAAAGACCCGGCGTCCGTTGCCCCTCGCGGGGTGCCCTAGGCCTAAAACAAGCGAGGTGAATCGGTTCCACGGCGCCTCATCCCTTTGTGTTCAGCCTTTCGTAGAAGCCGCGCCAAGGGCACGCGTCATTATCGAGTGAGCGCCTCGCTTAATTCCATCGTTTCGATTTCCGCCTTGATTCATAGGCTTTGAGCCGCTGACAGCCTTATGTCAACCTCCCTACCTCGCTTGATCAAGGACTCGGGCCGGGCGTACCGGCGGGAGGCGTCGGCGATCGTCGCCACCT
>DATAPS010000527.1:0-6054 GCA_036265085.1 Acetobacteraceae bacterium
ATCGTCACGCTGACGCGGATCTGAAACGATAGGAACGACACGATCTGCGACAGCGTGACGATGCCGGTCGCCGACCAGCCGGCGTCCAGCAACACCTGCAAATGGGCCGGAGAGGCGTCGCGCGGGTGGAACACGAGCATGTGCGCATGCTCCATCGCCGCCGCGAGCCGGTCCCCAAGTGTCGCCCGCGCGTCGTCCGGCACGCGGTAGGTCGGCCCCTCGGTATCCTCGGCCGTCAGCGGACCGGCGGGGAAATGCCCATACGGGCCTTCCGTCGCCCCGCGCTCCATTTCGGCCTCGACATGCGCGCGCAGCGCGGGGCCGCCGCTCGCCGCGTTCAGGCTGTGGGCGTAGAACGCGGCGATCTCGGGCTGGCGGTGCAGTCCCGCGACGAACACAGCGACCGCGAAGCGCTCCTTGCTCATCATGTCGCCGGGCTCGGCGGGTTCGAACAGCGCCTCGTAGCTCGCCTGGGCGTTGTCCCGCGCCTGCGTGCGCTGTGCACGCAGGCCGTGCAGGTGCGAGTCCTCCGCGATGCCTGCGAGCGTGTCGATGACGTCGGCGCTCATTGCGCGGCTGCCAGCGGCAGGGCCGCCGTCTCCTCGCTGCCCCAGCCGAGCGCGGGCGCCACCTTCGTCGCCATCAGCTCGATGCAGCGCAGGACATGCGGGTGCGGCGGGTCGATCGAATGGACCTGGAACGTCACTTCCGTCGCCCGGTCGAGCGTGCGGTCGGCGGCAAGCGATTCGATCACGTCTTCCGGTGTTCCGACATGAGAGTCCGCCGCCCGGATCAGCTCGTCGACCGACTCGCCGCTCACTTCATGCCCCGCCGCGCGCATCCTGGCCACGTTGCGGCGCAGCCCGGCCAACGCGAACCGTCGCGCCTCCGCTCGGTTGTCGGCCACGAAGACGCTGCGCGAGGCGAGGACTCGCGGTTCGCGCCCGGGCGGCAGCGCGTCGAGATAGGCGTCGATGATCGGGTCCTGGATCTCGGCGAGGGTCATGTCGGGGCGCCCCGGCGGCCGCGGCTGGGTGCGCGACAGCATCAGCCCGTCGCCCGACTCGCCCGCGCGCTGGCCGCCGAATGCCGAGAACGTCGCCTGCCAGACCCGGTCGAGCAACTGGGCGGCGGCCGGATAGAGCCGGTTCACGCCGCCGGCCAGCTTCTCGCCACGCCAGGCCGCGCGCACGGCCGCGAGGTTGTGCTCGAAGATCGCGTGCCGGTCGGCATTGTCCTGCCCGAAGGACGCGAAGGCCGACGGCGTGCCGCCCGGCCCCATGCCCACCTCCAGCCGTCCGCCCGAGAGCAGGTCGAGCACCGCCGCGTCCTCGGCCACCCGCACCGGGTTCTCCAGCGGCAGCGTGATGATCCCGGTGCCGATCCGGATGATCGAGGTGTGCGCCGCGACGTGGGCGAGGAACACGAGCGGGGAGGGCAGGCCGCCTTCGCTTGCAATGAAGTGATGCTGCGCCACCCAGGCTGAATCGAGGCCGTGCCGCTCGGCGTGCCGGATCTGCTCTGTCGCGAGCCGGTATCGCTCGCCTGCGGCGGCATCGTCGAGAAGGCGGGTGAAAAACCCCAGGCGCATGATGGCTCCGCTGTCCATGCCGCTTTGCAACATCTTGGACGAAACGACCGCCATCGCAACCCGAGCGGGATCGGACGGTGTCCGGTCAAGCGTCAAGTTCGGCCGATTCGGGTCGCGCTCACGCCCGCCGCAACCGCCGCGAGCACCGCCCCGGCAGAGACCGCGAGCATCGGCCCGCGCTGTCCCGCCGCGAGCGCGACCGCCGCCCCGGCTGCGCCCGCGGCGTTGCCGAGCAAGCGCGCTGTCGCCAGCATCCCGCCTGCGCCGCCCGAACGCTCCTTGGGTGCGGAGGTGATCATCGCGCGGTTGTTGGGCGTCTGGAAAAGGCCAAACCCGAAACCGCACATCGCGAGGCGCAGTGCGATGCCGACCGCCCCCGCGGTCGCCGGCATGGTCGCCACCGCGATCAGGCCGACGCAAAGCATCGCCATGCCGATGCTGCCGAGCAGCCCCGCTGAGTGCCGGTCCGACAGCCGCCCGGCGAGCGGCGCCGCGATCGCGAGCGGAACCGGCCAGGCGGTGATCAGCAGGCCGGTGACGCTGGTGGAGAAGCCGTGCCCACGTTCGAGCAAGAACGGGAGCGCCACCATCGCCAGCGTCATCCCGCTGAACGCGCAAATGGAGGACATGATCGACAGCCGGAACAGCGGGATCCGCAGCAAATCGACCGGCAACAACGGCGCCTTGCGGTCGCGCTGGCGCCGCACCAGCAGCAAGGCGGCCCCGGCCGCGCCCCCCACCATCAGCGCCACAAGCCACCCCGCCGCCCCACGCCCGCCGACATCGATCGACGCGACGCCGAGGGCGAACAGCACGGCGCTGAGCCCCGCGCTCGCGAAATCGAACCGCTGGCCCGAGTGCGGCGAAATGGGAAGCGTCTTCGCGCCGAGGAAGAAAGCGGTCAGGCCGAGCGGTATGTTGACCAGGAACAACAGCGGCCACGGCCCGATGGCGAGCAGCCCCGCCGCGATGCTCGGTCCGACGGCAGACGACAGCGCCACGACCATGCCGTTGATGCCGATGCCCTGTCCGAGCTTGGAAGGCGGATAAATGAACCGCAGCAGCCCGGAATTGACGCTCATGATCCCGGCCGCACCCACGCCCTGCACGGCCCGAGCGATTGCGAGCCATGCGAGCGTCGGGGCGAAAGCGCAACCGATGGAGGCGAGGGTGAACAGCAGCAGGCCGAAACGGTAGACCGTTTTGTAGCCGAGTATCTCGCCGAGCGAGCCGAACGGCAGCAGCAGGATCAGGATCGAGAGCTGGTAGGCGTTCACCACCCAAACCACGTCGGAGGCGCTGACGGCGAGGTCCCTCGCGATCGAGGGCAGGGCCAGGTTCGCGATCGAGCTGTCCAGCACGGCCATCGTCAGGGCCAGGCTGGTGGTGAACACCGCCATGCGGCTGACCCGCTGAACCGGCACTGCCGCCGCCGCGGGCCGGGCCTCGGCGGCAGGATCGATACGAGCCGAACTCACGTCATGCGGCGCGCGCTCACACCATCGCCCGCCCGCTCAGCCGCTCCAGCACGGAGATCGGAGCGCGGGACGGGTTCGCCATGGCGGACGGATCGAAATGGAAGGTCTGCTCGAAGGCGTTGCGGCCGGCGAGCGCCGCATGGGGAACCTGGTCGGTGAACACCATCCAGCTCGTCCCCGCCGGGAACAGCGCCTCCGGCACCGCCGCGCGGGCGGCGCGCTGGTAGGCATCGTCGCGCTTCGCCGCATCGTGCAGCTCCAGCATCATGTGATCATAGCGGCTGCGCGGCGACTTGGTGAGGCCGAGTAGTGCCAGCGCCTGCGCGCTGCCGGGGATCGGCGCGCGCAGCTTCGGCAGGAACCGCGCTGCGTGGTCCTCGAACGCTTCGCCGACCACCCAGCGGCGCGGGGCGCCGTCGGGATCGGCGTTGCTGAAGACGCGCAGGATCCGCCGGCCGCGCAGCGGGCGGGTAGGGAAGGCGTCGACATGCAGCCGCGTGTCGTCCTTGCGCCACGGCTGGACGCGGCCCGCGATCTCGGACGGGCGAAAGCTGGTACGTGCCTGTTCGAGTGCGGCGTCGTAGCGGGGGAACAGTCCGTGCATCAGCGACCGTGCGCTGGCGGCGAACCGCTTCACCATGCCCGAGAGCAGCGCGAGGTCGTCGCCGGCCAGCGATGTGCCCTTGGTCTCGCCGGTCGCCGGATCGTAGCTGACGTTCTTGCTGCGGCCGTCCGAGGCTGTGGCGTCGAGCAGGCGGCGCTCGGCCTCGGTGACGGCAAAGGCGAGTCGCGGGAAGAACAGGACATGTCCGGTCTCGAGCGCCTCGATCGCCGCCTCCTGGGTCGCGCGCGGGAACGGGCCGTCCCAACGCGCGATGTCGTAGCTCTCGATGCGCTGCATCCGCCCGCTCCTTTGCCAGCGGGCGAGAGTTAGGGGAGCGCGCGCATGTCGTCCACGGCTTGCCCGGCAGATGGCGATCAGTGCAGCCGGTGGCCGAGGAAGAGCGGCAGCATCATCGCCGGGCGCCCGGCATGCAGCAGCGTCACCGGCGGCAGCTCCGCGATGGCGTCGAAATTGCCGCCGAACCTGGCCGAGATCGAGGCCAAGGTCTCGCGCGGCGCCACGATCAGCACGTCGGCTCCCGCCTGCGCGGCGGCCGGTGCGGAGATGCCGTATTCGCGGGGATCCGCGCCGAGGCAGATCACCGGGGCGCTGCCGCGCAACGCATAGTCGATCTTGCCGGCATCCAGCCAGCGCACCGCCGCGACGACGGTGCCCCGCTTGAGCAGGTCGCGCGCCTCGAGTTCCGTCCGCAGGGTCGACCAGTTGACGGCGCCGAGGTCCGGGTCGTTGCCCATCCTGAAATTCTCGATCACTTCCGGCAACCAGTTGAAGCGCACTTCGCTCGCGTCGACGAAGACGCCAAGCGCGACCATCGCCGCCGTCGCGATGAGACCGAGACGAAGCATCGAGCCGTTGCGCCACGGCCGCGCCGCCGCGGCCCCGAGCAGCGGGATGGCGAGCATGGTGGCCGGCGCGGCCCAGTGAAACAGCACATGCGCGCGCAGGGACACCACCTCGAACAGCAGAATCGAGGGCACGCTGAGGCACACGAGCAGCCAGCCGCGCGCATCCTCCGGCCCGCGCCGCATCGCGCGCCACATGCAGATCGCGAGCGGCACCCAGATCCACGGCAGGAAGAACGCGGCTTCGCCGGCAAGGGTCGAAACCGGTCCGAACGGATGCCATTTGCCGCCATCCGCCCGCGCGCCCTGGAATGCGAGCGATGCCCATCCGTGATGGGCGTTCCAGACGATGACCGGCGCGAATGCCGCGAAGCCGATCAGCGCCGCGACGTAGGGCTGCGGACGGCGAAGCCATCGCCGGGCCGATGCTTCGGTCGCCAGATAGAGCAGCACGCCGAGACCGATCGGCGCGGCGGTGTATTTCGAGCAGGCCGCCACCCCGAAGCAGGCGCCGGTCCCGAGCCACCACCGCCAGGGCGTGCGTTCGGCCGCAAGCGCGCGCGCGAGGCAGACCGCGGCGCCCAGCAACGCCGCGACGAGCGGGCCGTCCGGCAGGACCCAGGTACCTGTGGTGACGCCCAGCACCGGTGCGGCATTGAGCAGCGCTGCGGCCCAGAACCCGGCGCGCGCACCGTAAAGATCGGAGGCAAGGCGGAACATCAACCATGTGCTGAGCGCGAACAGCAGGATGAAGGGCAGCCGCACGACCAGGTCCGGGTCCGCGCCGCCAAAACGCTCGGCCGCCCCGGCCAGCCACCATGCGATCGGCGGGTGGTCGTAATAACCAAGCCGCAACGTGCGCCCGGCGGCGACCATGTAGCTCTCGTCGATGCCGAGCCCGGTCCAGCTCCCGAACAGCATTCGGGCGAGCAGGGTTACCGCGATGAGCAGTACGACGCCATTGCGCGGCGTCTTCATGCCGGCGAGCGCGAAGGCCCGGCCGCGTAGGCCGAGAGCCCGACATCGGGTTCCGGACGGACTCACGGTAACGCAGCGATCAAGACCAGTATCCCGAGTATCCCGTTCCGACGCGACGCTATATGCGGATGCGGGAATTTTCGGCTAGGCCCAGGGGCACGATGTTTCCTGGTCGACCCGCTGCGGCATCGCGAGCCGGGATGGCGATCCGATGCGTGGCATGGTGCGGCATCCCTGGATCGCGTCGTCGCTTCGCTTCTCGCGCATGATGCGGCGCCTCTCCGCGCGATGCGCGGAAAGGGTGCCGTGAGCGGACGAGGCCGGGCGAGGGCGCTCCGGCGCGCTCATTCCAGGAGCGGCTGGGCCAGGAGCGGCTGGGCCAGGAGCGGGTGGGCCAGGAGCGGCTGGGCCAGGAGCGGCTGTCCCCAGCGGGTGAGATAGAAGCGGAACGGCCGATCGCGGGTCCCGGTGAACGGCGGCGGGTCCCAGGGCGGCGGCGGCAGGCCGGCGGCGGTGGCGGCCTTCTCGGCTTCCACCATC
>DATAPS010000528.1:0-5846 GCA_036265085.1 Acetobacteraceae bacterium
CCGAGACGCTCGGGACCTCGCGCGAGGAGATGATCGAGGCCCTGCACTCGGGCAAGGCCAAGTACTCGACCATCTTCAACTACCCGACCCTGACCTGGGCCGACATCGGCGCCATCGGCTGGCTGGTCGACGGCGCGGCGATCATGAACCAGGTGCCGCTGCAGCGGACCTCCTACGGCCCCTATGCGCGGGCCATGGTGCGCGTCTGCAAGGAGGAGAGCTTCCATCAGCGCCAGGGCTACGAGATCATGCTGACGCTCGCCGCCGGCACGCCCGAGCAGAAAGCGATGGCGCAAGACGCGCTCGACCGCTGGTGGTGGCCGTGCCTGATGATGTTCGGGTCGCCGGACGGGCAGAGCCAGCATTCCGACACCTCGATGCGCTGGAAAATCAAGCGCTTCTCGAACGACGGCCTGCGCCAGAAATTCGTCGACGCGACGGTGCCGCAGGGCCATTTCCTCGGGCTGACCTTCCCGGACCCGGCGCTGCACTTCGACGCGGCGAGCGGTCACTGGATCTATGGCGAGATCGACTGGGACGAGTTCAAGCAGGTCCTCGCCGGCAACGGCCCCTGCAACCGCGAACGCCTCGCCGACCGCCGCCGCGCCCATGCCGAGGGCGCCTGGGTGCGCGAGGCGGCGCTGGCCCACGCGGAGAAGCGGCGCGCCCGCGCCGCGCTGAAGGAGGCGGCGTGATGAGCCCGACCGCGCAGACCCCGCTCTGGGAAGTATTCATCCGCAGCCGCAGCGGCTTGGCGCACCGCCATGTCGGTTCGGTCCATGCCGCCGACGCGACGATGGCGCTGCAGAACGCGCGCGACGTCTACACGCGGCGCGGCGAGGGGCTGTCGATCTGGGTGGTGCCGTCGAACCTGATCACGGCCTCCGATCCGTCCGAGAAGGACATGATGTTCGAGCCGACGGGCTCGAAGATCTACCGCCACCCGACCTTCTACGAGGTGCCGGACGAAGTCGGACACATGTGACATGCCCACCACGTCCATCCGCGTCGCCGACACGCCGCTGCTGCGAGAGATCCTCGGTCGCGCCGATGACGCCCTGGTGCTCGGCCACCGCCTGTCCCAATGGACCGGGCACGCGCCGATGCTGGAGGAGGAATTGGCGCTCGCCAACATCGCGCTCGACCTGATCGGTCAGGCGCGCGCCTTGTACGCGCTCGCGGGCGAAATCGAGGGCCTCGGTCATTCCGAGGACGATTACGCCTATCTCCGCGACAGCCGCGACTTCCGCAACCTGCTGCTGGTCGAACAGCCGAACGGCGACTTCGCGATCACCATCGTCCGCCAAGTGCTCTACGCCGCCTTCATCGACCCCTGGTGGCGCGAAACGGCCCGCAGATCCACCGATTCCCGCCTCGCCGCCATCGCCGCGAAAGCGGAGAAGGAGAGTGCCTACCACCTCCGCCACGCCGCTGAATGGCTGATCCGTCTCGGCGACGGCACTGATGAAAGCCACCGGCGCGCCGCCGCCGCGCTCGAACAGCTCTGGCCCTTCGTGGGCGAAATGTTCGCGCCCCTTGATCCGTCGCTCGCCGGCCTGTGTGCCGATCCGGCGTCCCTCCACGCCGAGTGGGATGCGACCGTCAACGAGGTGCTGGACCAAGCGACCCTGGCTCGGCCCGCCGAGGGGTGGATGCAGAATGGCGGCCGCGCGGGGCGGCATTCGGAGCAGTTCGGGCACATGATCGCCGAGATGCAGCACCTCGCGCGCAGCCACCCCGGCGCGACATGGTGATGACAGTTATGGATCATAACAATCTCCGCCAGCGTGCGTGGGATGCCGCGGCCGCGGTGGTCGATCCGGAAATCCCGGTGCTGACGATCGCCGATCTGGGCGTGTTGCGGGACGTCGAGGTGCACGACGACGGCGTCACTGTCGCGATCACGCCGACCTATACCGGCTGTCCCGCAATGAACATGATCGCGGTCGAGGTCGAGACCGCGCTGGCCCGCGCGGGCATCGCGAACGGGCGGGTGCGGCAGGTGATGTCCCCAGCCTGGACGACCGACTGGATGAGCGAGGCGGGCCGGCGCAAGCTCGCCGAATACGGGATCGCGCCGCCGCCGAAGGCCGGCGGGCGGCGCGCGCTGTTCGGCGCGGGCGAGACGGTGACGTGTCCGCGCTGCGGCTCGTCCGACACCGAGCGGATCAGCGAATTCGGCTCGACCGCCTGCAAGTCGCTCCGGCGTTGCCGTTCCTGTGCCGAGCCATTCGATCAGTTCAAATGCCACTGACCCAGACCCCCACGCGCTTCCACGCGCTGCGCATCGCCGAGGTGACGCGCGAGACGCCGGACGCGGTCTCGCTCGCCTTCGAGATCCCGCCGGATCTGCGCGACGCCTTCACCTTCGCGCCAGGCCAGTACCTGACCCTGCGCGCCACCATCGGCGGCGAGGAGGTGCGGCGCTCCTACTCGATCTGCTCCGGCCTCGATGACGGCGAGCTCCGCGTCGCGATCAAGCACGTCCCCGACGGCGCCTTCTCCGCCCACGCGAACACGGCGCTGCGTCCCGGCGACACGATCGATGTCATGCCGCCCGACGGCCGCTTCGGCGTGCCGATCGCGGCGGGCGCCGCGCGCGTGCTTGTCGGCATCGCGGCGGGATCCGGGATCACGCCGATACTGTCGATCCTGAAAACCGTGCTCGCGCGGGAGACGCACAGCCGTTTCATCCTGTTCTACGGCAGCCGCATGACCGGCGGGATCATGTTCCGCGAGACGCTGGAAGACCTGAAGGACCGCTTCCTCGACCGGTTCTCGGTCGTCCACGTGCTGTCGCGCGAGGAGCAGGACGTCGCCATCCTCAACGGCCGCCTCGATCCGCAGAAGATCCGCACGCTGCTCCCGGCCGCCGTCGACCCCGCGCGTATCGACAACGTCTTCCTGTGCGGCCCGAGCACGATGATCGACGAGCTGACACCCGTCATCGCAGCACTCGGCGTCGCCCCCGAGCGCATCCGCAGCGAGCGCTTCACCCCCTCCGGCGCCGCCCTGCGTGCACCCGCGCCGCGCCCCGTTCCGGCGACCGCACCAGCCTTCGCCACGGCCACCATTATCTTCGACGGTAAGACCACCAGCGTTCCGGTCGCGGAGGACGAAGCCGTGCTCGACGCGGCGTTGCGGGCGGGGCTCGACCTGCCGTGGTCATGCCGCGGTGGGATGTGCAGCACGTGTCGCGCCCGGATCGTGGGCGGCGAGGTCCGGATGGCGGAGAATTACGCGCTCGAACCGTGGGAGCTGGAACTAGGCTATGCGCTGACGTGCCAGGCTCGGCCGCTAACGGCGTCGCTGACCGTCGACTACGATCACGTCTAGAGAATCGCCGATCCGCTACCGGACGAAACGGAAGCTGCTGCGCCAGCGTGCGGGATAGCGGGTCGGCTGACGGTTCTGACGGCGTGCATCTGGCCGGTCACACGCGGCGTGACTGCTGGCGGACGGTTCTTGCGTGCCGCGCTCACGCCGGGCCGGTATGGTCGTTCGCATCGCCGGGAGGAACGCCCATGCCGTCGTGCCGAACGCTTCGGACCGCTCTGCTCGCCGCCTGTCTGCTGACGCCCGCCGCCGCCCGCGCCGACCTCGGCCCCGACGATGCGGCGAAGCTGGAGTCGCAGATCCACGACTGGCTTGCCGCGGTGCTCGGACCCGGCGTTCCGATCGCGGACCACCCGGTCCATGTCACGCCGGAGGGCGACCATTACGGGCTGTCGATCGCGATTGCAGGATCTTACGGACAGGGGATCACGGTGGCCGCCGACCCGATCACCGCCGCCGTCAAGCCGCTCGACGCGAACCGCTGGGATGTGCAGCGCCTGACGATGCCGTCGCCGCTGCGCCTCGAGAACACCGCCGCCAACGACGACCAGCTCCGCCGCATGGCGACCAAGTTCGCCGAACAGTCGACCACGGGCGTTCTCGATCTCAGCTTGGCCACGACGACCTCGTTCGACACGACCTTGCGCGACTATTCCTCCATGGCCGAGACCCCGAACAGCATGCAGACGACGCATGTCGCCGGTTATGTCGGCCACACCGCCCTACAGCCGGCGGGCAACGGGCGAGTCGATGTGGCGAGCAACGGCCGCGCCGATACAGTTACCCTGAACGCGACGCTCAAGGACGGGACAGCGCTCGCCATCGCGGCCGCCGGGTTCGACGGCTCCGTGCATGCCGAGAAGGTTTCGCTGGAGCAGATCGGCGCCGCGATCCGGGCCATTTCCGCTCTTGCCACGCTGCCCGGAACCGCCGGCGCCGGGGCACGAACTGGTGAGGGCGGCGCCGCCAAGGCGCTATCGCCGGAAGAACGTCACGCGCTGCGCGATCTCGTGGTCGCCGCGCAGGACCTGCTCGGCGGGTTCGACGAGAAGGTAGCCGTCCGCGATTTCACGGTGCGCACCCCCGCCGCAGACGTGGCGGTCCGTCAAGCGGCTTTGGGATTGGGCCTCGCCGCGCCGGACGGCCGGGCCGACCTTCACATTTCGATCGCCGTCGACGGAATCGACGCCTCGAACGTGCCGGCCGGCCCGCTGCAGGACTACATGCCACGCCAGATCGTGCTGAAGCCGCACGTCGCGGGCGTGCCGACCGGGGATCTCGTGCAGTTCCTGCTCTCGGCGATCGACACCGACGGCGGCAACAGCGACCTGCTTGCCGCCGAGGCGATGGGCTTGCTCGCGAAAGGGCCGCTCTCCATCGGCATCGACGAGCTCGCCCTGGCGGCGGGGCCGAGCACGCTTTCCGCGGCCGGCGCGGTCTCCGTATCCGCGCCAGCCGACATCTCCGGCGCGGCGCAGATCCGGATCACCGCATTCGATACGCTGCTGCAGCAGGTGAGCGGGATCCCAGAGTTCCAGCAAGCGGCGCCGTTCCTGATATTCCTAAGGGGGATCGGCAAGGCGGACGGGGATGCGGAACTCTGGGACGTATCGTACCTCGGCCGCAAGCTGGTGGTGAATGGAACGGATCTGTCCGCGATGCTGTCGTCGAATGCGAAGCCGACCCCCGCGCCCGGACAGTCGCCCCGGCGCAGATAGGGGGAGCGGGGGCCTATTTCGGGACGACCGTCGGGTTGCCGCCGGGCGTACCTGGCGGCGGGATAATCGGCGTGGGAAACGCGCTCGGCGCTGGCACGCCTTGCTTCATGCCCGGATCGACGTCGGTCGGAGGGCGGATGACCCCGTTCTGGGGCGGCGTTTTGGTCGGCCCTTCGACAGCGGGGGGCGGGTTCGCATCCGGCGTCTTGCCCGAGGGCGGCGTCTGGGCCCTCGCGGCGCCGGCAACGAAAAGCAGGGCGCTTCCGGCGAGGGCGGCGGCTCGCACTATTCCCGTCATGGGATTGGACTCCTTCGGCGGATTCGCCTGTCCATCCTATGAAACGGCGCCATGAACGGCCGGTTGCGTCGCGGCGGCCTCGGTGCGAGTCTCGCCCGCGTAAGAAAACCGGTAGGCGAGACGCGCCCGGCCCCGCTAGGTTCCCCGAGATCCTGATTCGTCCGAGGAGGTATCATGCAAACTAAGAAGCCGACCAGCGCCGCCGCCAAGGCCGCGTCGCCGAAGCAAGCCGACGCGCCGAAGAAGGCAGCCACCAAAACGGCCGCCCCGAAATCCGAGGGCGGGAAGCTCAATCCGTTGCAGAAACCGCTGCAGCCGTCTTCCGAACTCTCGGCCGTGATCGGCGCCGAGCCTATCGCGCGCGGTGCCGCGGTCAGCAAGATCTGGGACTACATCCGCAAGCACGAGCTGCAGAACCCCGAGAACAAGCGCGAAATCATCGCCGACCCGGCGCTGCGCAAAGTGTTCGGGAAGGACAAGGTGACCATGTTCGA
>DATAPS010000529.1:0-7279 GCA_036265085.1 Acetobacteraceae bacterium
GTCGAACACGACGAGGTCGGTGAAGGTGCCGCCGACGTCGACGCCGAGTTTCAACATCGTCCGATGATGACCTGGGAACAGATCGATCGGTCCATCGTCCGCTCGATGCACCAATGCTGCCTGCCTTTCCGGGCGCCTGTCAACAAACACCGCATCGCGCGGAAGATTGGGGCTGGTGCGTCGAATAGTTCGAGGGCAGGCTGCCGGGTCGGCGAGAGGAGTGATGATGGTCGATCCATCCTGCCCGACGCGGAAGCTGCGGATCGCAGCGGATATCGGCGGAACGTTCACCGACATTGCGCTCATGCGCGACGACGGTGGCGTGATCACCCGCAAGGCCGCCTCCACGCCAGACGATTACGCACGCGGCGTCGTGCGCGGCATCCGCGAACTCATGGCTGCTCAGGGACTGCCGCTCTCCGCGATAGGCGACGTGCTGCACGGCTGCACGATCGCGACGAACACAATTCTCGAGCGCAAGGGTGCGCGCACCGCGTTGATCACGACCCGCGGCTTTCGCGACGTGCTCGAATTCCGCCGCATCCGCGTCCCGCGCCTCTACGACCCTCTCTACGTCAAGCCCGCCCCCCTGGTCCCGCGCAATCTGCGCCTGGAAGTCACCGAGCGTCTCGACGCGACCGGGTCCGTCGTCCAGCCGCTCGACGAGGCTGACGTCGCCGGCACCATCGCGGTCCTGGAGCGCGAAGCGGTCGAGGCGGTCGCAGTGTGCTTCCTGCACGCGTACGCGAACGCGGCGCACGAACAGCGGGTCGGCGACCTGCTGCGCGCCCGGTTTCCGGAGATGTTCGTGACGCTGTCGTCGGACATCCTGCCGGAGATCCGCGAATACGAGCGGACCAGCACCGCTGTGATCAACGCCTATATCGGTCCGATCGTCTCGCGCTACGTACGCGCGCTCGATGCAGCGCTGCACGATGCGGGAATCGATGGCCGTCTCCTGATGATGCAGTCGAGCGGCGGCATTCTCGACGCGGCGAGGGTCGCGGAGGTCCCCGCGCGAATCATCGAATGCGGCCCGGCCGCAGGCGTGATCGGCGCGATGCGCCAGGCCGGTTTCTGCGGCGAACGTAACGTCATCACCCTCGACATGGGCGGCACGACGGCGAAGGCCTCCCTCATCGAGAACGGCGCGATCACCCGAACCGACGAGTATGAGGTCGCCGGCGGAATCTCGCTGAGCAGCCGGCTCGTGAAAGGCGGCGGCTGTGCGCTGAAGCTTCCCGTGATCGACATCTCCGAAGTGGGCGCGGGCGGCGGCAGCATCGTCTGGTTCGACCGTGGTGGGGCGCTCAAGGTGGGGCCACGCAGCGCCGGCGCCACACCGGGTCCAGCCTGTTACGACGCGGGCGGTTCCGAGGCGACAGTCACCGACGCGAACGTCGTGCTCGGCTTCATCAACCCGACGGCGCTTGCGGGCGGGACGATGCCGATCCGCGCCGATCTCAGTCACGACATCACCCGCACCCGCGTCGCTGAGCCGCTCGGACTCGGCCTTCACGAGGCCGCATGGTCCGTGCATGCGGTCGCGAGCGCGAACATGATGCGCGCGGTGAAGGCGGTCTCGACGTATCGTGGCCGCAATCCCGCCGAGTTCTCGCTGATGGCCTTCGGCGGCAACGGCGGCATCTTCGCAGTCGAACTCGCGCGCCAGCTTCAGATCCGGCGCATCGTCGTCCCGCCCGGTGCCGGCGTCTTCAGCGCGATCGGCCTTGGCCTTGCCGACATCGCCTTCGGCCGCGCCCGTGCCGTGCTCACCCGCACCGATCGCATCGATGCCGCAGCCCTGAACACGAGCCTGCGCACGATGGAAACGGACGTGGTCGGCACGCTCGGAAGCGCGGAGGCACAGGTTCGGCGGACGGCGATGATGCGGTACGCGGGCCAGGCATTCGAGCTGTCGGTTCCCCTGCCGGACCATGATCTCGGCCTGGGCGATCTCGCGGCCCTGCCACGCGCGTTCGATGCGGAACACGAGCGAAACTACGGACACGTTCTGGCCGATGCCGAGGGTGTCGAGATCATCGCCGTCGAGGTCACGGCGACCGCGGTCGTCGCGCCAATGAAACCGCCCTGGCTCCCGGTCACGGCGGCATCCGGCCAACCCGACCGGCACGCCTTTTTCGGCCCGGAGATCGGGACGTGCGAGACACCGGTGGTGCATCGGCGCAACCTCGATACGCAGGCCGCGGCGGGGCCCATAATCATCGAAGAATACGAGGGAACGACGATCGTCCCGCCCGACGCGCGCGTCCGCCTCGACGCACAGGACGACATCGTCATCGAGCTGGCTGCATGAACGACGCCGCACCGCGCCCCGGTCCGAAAGTCAGCCCATTCGTTCTCGAGATCGTCCGAAACGCGCTCGACGCGATCGCCGATGAACTCGCCTTGATCATCATGCGAACCGCCTATTCGAGCATCGTCCGCGACGCGATGGACTATTCTACGGCGATCTGCGACGCGGACGGCTCCACGCTCGCCCAGGGCCTGACGACCCCACTCCACCTCGGCAGCTTCTTCGACGCGATGCAGAATCTTCGCCGCACGCAGAAAGGCCGCGTACGCGAGGGCGACCTGTTCATCTTCAACGACCCCTACCTCGCGGGCGGCCAGCACCTCCCCGACATCTATGTCATCAGGCCGATCTTCGTCGGCGGGTCGCTCGAAGGCTGGGCGACCACGGTCGCGCATCACAACGACGTCGGCGGCATCGTGCCCGGAAGCAATTCAATCGGCTCCGTCGACATCTTCCAGGAGGGGCTTCGGCTCCCGGTTCTCAAACTGCACGACCAGGGTCGGGAAAACCCGGCGATCTATGACATCATCGCGGCGAACGTGCGCGTGCCGGACAAGGTCATCGGTGATCTCAAGGCGCAGGTCGCGGCCTGCACCGTCGGCGAACGGGAATTCCGCGTGATGGTCGCACGCTTCGGCCGCGACACCGTACGTGCCTGCTTCGCGGAACTACACGACTACGCCGAGCGGCTCGCGCGCGCTGAATTCGCCGAGATCCCCGACGGTACCTACCGTTTCGCCAACACGATCGATGGCCTCGGCGCGTCACCCGAGCCCATCCCCTTCCAGGTCGCCGTGACCGTCCGCGGCTCGGCAATACACGTCGACTGGACTGGCACGTCGCCCCAGGTCCGTGCCGGGATCAACGCACCCATCCCCTTCACCCGTGCCGCGGTCTATGCCGCGCTCCGCTCCGTGCTCGCGTCCGATGTTCCGAACTGCGAGGGTTTCACCCGGCCGATCACGATCGTCGCGCCACCGGGCACGATCGCGAACCCGCTGCCGCCTGCCGCCTGCGGCGCGCGCGGCGTCACCGGGTTTCGCATGATGGACTGCATGTTCGGTGCCCTCGCCCAGGCAGTCCCGTCACGCGTGGCGGCGGACGGGAGTGGCGGTTCGACGCTGCCATCGATCAGCGGCGTGCATCGCGGCAAGACGTTCGTGTTCGTCGAGACGATCATGGGCACCTGGGGCGCGACCGCGACCCATGACGGCCAGGAAGGCGTGGCGCATATGGGCGCCAACCAATCCAACGTGCCGGTCGAACTGATCGAGGCGGAATATCCGCTGCGCATCGAGCAATACGCCATGGTTTCCGATAGCGGCGGGGCCGGCCGGCATCGCGGCGGGCTGGCCATGGTCCGCGACTTCCGCATCCTTGCCGACGACGTTTCCCTCACCGTGCGCTCCGACAAGCGCCGCTTCCCACCATTCGGCCTGCATGGCGGCGGCAGCGGCTCACCGTCGATCAGCATCATCAATCCCGGGCCGGAACAGCGCATCCTGCCCGTGTTGACGATGGAGCCGACGACGCTCAGGCGCGGCGACCTATTCCGCCACGTCATCGCTGGCGGCGGCGGCTACGGTCCCGCGCGCGAGCGCGACCCCGGTCTGGTGCGCGACGACGTCGTCCTCGGCAAAGTAACGATCGCGCAGGCACGCGATGTCTATCGGGTCGTGCTGACCGAAATGGCGGGTGGCATCGCCATCGACGAAGCCGCGACGCGAATTCTGCGCGCCGATGCGTCCTGACCTGATCCTGCGGGGCGGACACATCATCGACGGCAGCGGCGCGCCAGGCTTCGGCGGGGACGTCGCTGTCGCTGGCGGGCGCATTCAAGAAATCGGCGTCGTCCCACAAGTGGAGGGCGCGGAGGAAATTTACACACGCGGCCTGACGGTCGCACCGGGTTTCATCGACATTCACAGCCACTCGGACCTGACGCTCCTCGTCGATCCTCGCGCGCTCAGTGCCGTTGCCCAGGGCGTCACCACCGAGGTCGTCGGCAATTGCGGTCACGGCTGCGCCCCGATCACGGACCCCGCAATCGCCAAGGCCGCGATCTATGGCCCAGTCCACGCGGCTGCTTTCGATTGGCGCAGCATCGCCGGCTACCTGGAGAAACTCGAAGCGGCGCGCCCGGCCGTCAACGTCGTGACGTTGGTGCCGAACGGTCAATTGCGCCTTGCCGTCGTCGGCGCTGACCGCCGCGCGGCCACGCCTGACGAACTGGGGCGGATGGAGCAGCTCCTGGCCGAAGCGCTGGAACAGGGCGCAGCGGGGTTCTCGACCGGGCTCGAATACGCACAGGAAGGTGGCGCCACCGAGATGGAAGTCACCGCCCTGTGCAAGGTCGTCGCGCGGGTCGACGGGCTGTACGCCACGCACACACGCGATCGCGATGCGCACGCTGTCGCGGCCGTTGCGGAGGCGGTACGCACGGTACGGGCGGCCGGCGTGCGCCTCCAGGTCTCGCACATCGTGCCACGCTCGGGCGCCGAGGTGACCGCGCAATGCCTTGCGGTCATCGATGCGGCGCGCGCGAGCGGCATTGCCGCCGAGTTCGACATGCACACGCGGACCTTCGGCTTCACGCATTTGAAGAACCTGCTGCCGGGCTGGGTCCTGGAGGGCGGCGCCGACGAGATCGCTGCGCGACTCCGCGACGGCGCCGCCCGAGCGAGAATTGCCGCGCACCGAAACCTGATCACGAGCCTCGGCGACTGGGAGCGCGTGCAGCTCGTGCACAGCGACCGTTTCGAGCCACTGAACGGCCTGTCCTTCGCGGAAATCGGCCGTAGCTGGTCCGTCGCGCCGCTCGACGCCGCCTTGCGCATTCTGCTCGGCCATGTCGACGACATTCTGCGACCGATGGTCATCCTGCAGAGCTATTCCGAGGACTTGCTGCGCGACACCTACGCGCACCCGCGCTGCATGGTCGGGTCGGACGCGACAACGCTCGCCCCGACGGCCCGCTCGCGGGCGAAACCTTCTACGGCGCCTACACCTGGGCTGCGTGGTTCTACCGCCGCATGGTGCGCGAGATCCGACTGTTCTCGCCGGAGACGGCGATCGAGCGACTTTCGGCGATGCCCGCCCGTGCACTCGGCCTCGGCGATCGCGGTATGCTCGCGCGGGGCGCACGCGCCGATATCGTGGCGTTCGATCCGGCGACGTTCGGCGAGACCGGAACGGTCGAGGCACCCAATCGACTGGCGCGCGGCATGCGCCACGTCATCGTCAACGGTGTCGTGACTTTGCGCGACGGCACATCGACCGGCCGCCGCGGCGGCGCGGTGATCCGCCGAACAGGCCGGCGCTACGAGAGCACGGAGATCGGAGAAGACCGATGAGCCTACGTGACCAGCTTCAGCGCAAGGACAAGCTTTTCCAGATCGTCAGCGTGCACGATGCGCTCGCGGCAAGAATTGCGAACGACTTCAATTTCGACTGGCTCGGTGTCGGGGGGTATAACGTCTCCGGTTCGGCGTTCGGTATGCCCGATGTCGGCTTGCTGACGCTGAGCGAAACCGCCGAGGCGGTGCGACGCATCACCGCCGTCGCGGAAGCGCCCGTGATCGCCGATGGTGATGACGGCTACGGCAACTATCTCAACGTCATGCGTCTCGTACGGGAAATGCAGCGCGCGGGCGCCAGCGCGATCCATATCGAAGATCAGGTCTTTCCGAAGAAGTGCGGCCATTTCGAGGGCAAGCGAATCATCTCGCAGGATGCCTTCCTCGCCAAGATCAAGGCGTTCGTGGATACGCGCCAGTCGGAAGACTTCCTGTTGTTTGCGCGTACGGATGCCATTGCAACGGGTGGCTTCAATGCTGCGGTCGATCGCGGCAACGCCTACCTGGAGGCCGGTGCCGACGTGATTTTTGTCGAGGCACCGACCTCGATGGAACAGGCGGAGCAACTGCCCGAACGGATCGATGGACCACTGCTTTATAACTGGGTCTTCAAGGGGATGTCACCGCTCATTCCGTTGGGCGAACTTCTGCGGCTGGGCTATCGCTACGTGCTACAGGCGGACGTGCTCTATCCGGTCGTCTTTGCGTTGCGGCACTATTTTTCGGAATTGAAGACGGCGGGTAGCTATGGAAGCTGCGCCGGGCGCATGATCTCGTTCGGGGAGTTTAACCAGTTGATCGGCCTTGATGCAATCGCGGCGGCTGAGGCGAAATATGAACCTGCAGTTCATCGAGTGAAACAAGCCTAACCACCGTACGCCGCATTCGTCGGCGGCATGGCTCTGGTGCAAATAGGACTGGGAACAGGCGTTGGTGCATCGAGGCAAGGTGTCGTCTCGGCGGAGAGGTCGGATAGGAGCTATCTTTGCGCGATGCCGTTCAAGCACAATGCCGCTCGCCGTCATCACATCCCGAGAGCCCGTTACCACGTTCACAACTGGCCGGCCTACGAGGCGGGACTGAAGCGGCGGGGCGACCTGACACTGTGGATCGACGAGACCGCGCTCGTGGGGTGGCAGGCGGAGCGCCGCCCGACGCCGGGCGGCCAACGGCATTACTCCGACCTCGCGATCAGTCTGGTTCTGACGCTCCGCCTCGTGTTCCACCTCGCCCTACGTCAGGCAGAGGGTTTTGTTGCCAGCGTGCTGCGCCTGCTCGGCCTCGACCTCCCGGTGCCGGATCACACGACCCTTAGCCGCCGCGGGCGTAAGTTCGCCGATCAATCGCCGAACGTGGCTGCAGGCGAAGCGCGGCATATTGTCATCGACAGCACCGGCCTTCAGGTGTTCGGCTACGGCGCCTAGCACGGAGAGAAGTACGGCCACACTCATCGCTCATGGCGCAAACTCCACCTCGCGTGGATGCCAACACTGGCGAGATCCTTGTCAGCACGTTGACCGACAATGGCGCTGGCGATGCGGGCGAAGTGCCGAATCTGCTCAGTCAGGTGGAGGGCCCGGTCGCAAGCGTGACCGCGGACGGCGCC
>DATAPS010000530.1:0-3532 GCA_036265085.1 Acetobacteraceae bacterium
CGATCTCTCGCGCCAGATCGCGGGCTGATCGAACCTGACGTGATAGAGCGGCTTGCGGGGCGCAGGGCGGTTGAAGGCGAGATCCTCCGGGTTCGGAAAATCCCCGAGATGCCGCACGACCACACCGGTCTCGCCGCGCAGGTAATGCGGCGTGCGGATGTGGCAGGGGCCGCGCGTCTCCGGCCAGTCGTCGCGGACACGGACCGTCGTGCCCGGGGCCAGCATCAGACCTCCCTCAGGGCGGCGTCGATCTCCGCCTCGGTGAGGACGCCGCGCCGAATCAGGGTCGCGGCCAGCGCACGGATCCATTTCTGGTAGTAGGAGAGGCGGTGGTAGTCCGCCTCCGGAATCGCCTCGATGCTGCGGCGATGTTCGTCGACGCTCGATAGTCCGCGGGCGCGGACGAGCCCGAGCAACGCGTCGACACGCCGGTCGAAATCGCTCAAGGCATGCGGCTCGATATCGACCGGCTCGCACATGAACTTCGAAATGCCGCCCAAGTCATGCATGGCGCGCGGGACGTCTTTCTCCATGGCGGGAGCATAGCTCCGCCGACCCGACCGGCGCTACTGGACCGCTTCGCCGGTGCTCGTGCCCCAGAAGTCGCTCCGCTTCAGCCAGCCGTGGTAGTCGCCGACCTGCACCTCGCACCAAGCGGCCCCGGCAGCGCAGCTGCGGATGCGGCCGATCACGCCGGGCTTGAGGATGGCGACCGGTGCTGCGGCGTCCTGCGGACCGTCCCGCACGGTGTGTTCAGCCCCGGTCACGACGAAGCTGCGCCGTGACACCAACGTCGCTTGGTGCACCCAGCCCTTCACTCCGTCCTGATCCTCGACCAGCCGCCACACGTCGAACTCGCGCTCGATCTGAACCGGGAGGTCGCGGCGCTTGTAGACCCACTCGATCGGATACCGGGTGCCCGGGCCGGCGCGCAGGTTCACATCATCCGTGCGGAGGCTCACCCAGCGCGGCAGAGGCAAGCCGGTCACGCTGCCCTTCGGCCGCTCGGGCGGGGTCGCCGCAGCCGGCGGTTGGGCGGGTGTGGTCGGAGCGGGCGCCGCGGCGACCGGCGCTGCCGGTGCGGCCTGCTTCGCCGTGTGGGGCGGCGCGTGCTTCGGCGCGGCCGGGGCCTGCACCACCGGAACTTTCTTTGCGGGGGCCGGCTTGGTCGGTGTGGGCTTATGCGCCGGGGGTGGAGGCGGCTGTGTCTGTGCGGTCGCGACAGACCCGAAGCCGACAAATGCCGCTAGCGAGACGATGGTGAGAGAGCGCATGCGAAGAGGCATGGACTTTAGGGGCCACGCACCGGACGCGCCGGTCAAGTCACCTCCTACAACGTGATGACCTGCGCCCCCGCCGTCGCTTCGAGGAACGCCGCCACGCCCGAAACCTCGACACCGGAGGTGAACTCCGCGCGTTCGAGAGCGACCATCTTCGCACCGGCTTCGCACGCGATCATCCGGGTCCCGAACTCCCGCGCCGCGTCGCGCAGTTCGCCGATCCCCGCCACTCCTCGCGCACGCACCGCCGCGTCCCGGCCAGACTCGTCGAGTGACGACCAGTCCTCGAGCAGTGCCCGGCAGCCGTCATTCGTCGCGAACAGAACGACGCGCCGCCCGAGCGCCGCCGCGGCCGAGGCGAGGACGAATGCGTAATGCGCACGCTCGTGCGTGCCCGAAAACAGCAGGACACCCAACGCGTCTTTGGTCGGTCCGTCTTCATCTTCAGGCGGCACAGCTCAACGTCTCCTTGGAATGAGCCGACAGGTCGCGCAGGGTGGCTTCGGGACCGCATGCGCGGCATCCGGGATCGCGCGGAACGCGCACCGCGTCGAAGCGCGCGGACAGCGCATCCCACATGAGCAGACGGCCCGACAGCGTCTCGCCGACCTGGATTACCTCTTTCAACACCTCGGTCGCCTGGAGCGTGCCCATGACGCCCGTCACGGCCCCGAGCACGCCCGCCTCGGCACATGTCGCGACGACGCCGGGCGGCGGCGGCTCCGGATACAGGCACCGGTAGCAGGGGTGATCCGGCCCGGCATGCGGTTTGAACACCGAAAGCTGGCCCTCGAACCGCAGCACAGCGGCCGAGACCAATGTGCGGCGCGCGAGCACACAGGCGTCGGCAACGAGGTAGCGCGTCGGGAAATTATCCGTGCCGTCGCAAACCACATCGTAGCCCGCGACCAGCTCGAGCGCATTCTCTGGGTCGAGCCGAGCCTGATGGATCTCGACCTGCACGGTGGGATTGATCGCGCGAGCCGCGCCGGCGGCCGACTCCGCCTTCGGCCGGCCGAGGCTCGCCGTCCCGTGCGCGACTTGGCGTTGCAGGTTGGAGAGTTCGACCGTGTCGTCATCGACGATCCCGAGGGTGCCGATGCCGGCCGCGGCGAGATACAGCAGCACCGGGCTGCCAAGACCTCCAGCGCCGATGACAAGCACGCGCGCGTCCCGCAGCCGCGCCTGCCCCGTGCCGCCGACTTCGGGCAGCAGGATGTGGCGAGAGTACCGCTGAATATCGTCTTCGCTGAAATCAAGGTTCATCGATTTCATATGCGAGCGGTAACGCGGAGGTGAAAAGACAAATGATCGATAGCGCCGAACGCGCCCTGGTCCTGTTCTCGGGAGGTCAGGATTCGGCGACATGCCTCGCTTGGGCGCTGGCACGCTATTCCTGGGTCGAGACGATCGGCTTCGCATACGGACAACGTCACGCGGTCGAACTCACATGCCGCAAGCCTGTACGCGACGGTTTGGCCGCGCTCCACGGCTGGGGTGACCGTCTTGGCGCGGATCATACGCTCGACATTGCCGCCGGTTTGCGCGGATTGGGAACGACAGCGCTGACGAGCCACGCCGAAATCGCCATGGCAGCGGACGGGCTGCCGACCACCTTCGTGCCGGGCCGCAATCTCCTGTTCCTCACCTACGCCGCGGCCCTGGCCTATCGGCGCGACATCCGTCGCATCGTCGGCGGCATGTGCGAAACCGACTACTCCGGATATCCGGACTGCCGGGACGATACGATCAAGGCGATGCAGCTCGCACTGAATCTCGGCACGAACCGCCGCTTCGTTCTGGAGACGCCGCTGATGTGGCGTGACAAGGCGGCGACCTGGGCGCTGGCGCGCGCGCTCGGCGGCGACGTTCTCGTCGAGCTGATCTTGGAGCACACCCACACCTGCTACCGGGGCGCGCGCACGCATCGGCACGAGTGGGGCTACGGCTGCGGCGCGTGCCCGGCCTGCCAACTGCGCGCGGATGGCTGGCGGCGGTTCCGGAGCGAGCCCGCGTGCGGGTCAGCCGTCGTGCAGCAGTAGCTCGAACGGCTGATCGAAACGGCGGAGGAAGTCGTCCGCCAGATGCCAGGGTGTGGCTGCGTCCGCGATCATGTCCGTGGTTTGCGACCGGTGCGCGGCGATGGCCGCCCGCTTCGCCGCGAGATGCGGGCCTGTCGGCACTCGCCAGCCGCCTGACTGGACGATGGGGAGCACTTGGTCCGCGGGGAGCGTCCAGCCCCAGACGGGATA
>DATAPS010000531.1:0-15170 GCA_036265085.1 Acetobacteraceae bacterium
GCCGCGCCGCATGGGCCGCATCCTGCGTCCGCTCTGCCGCATGCTCGGCGTCGGCGAGATCCCCGACCTGCTGCGGCTGCCCTCGCAGGCCGATGTCGTCACCATCGACTGGGCCGCCCACGCCCGGATGGTGGAAGCCGAAAAGGCCGCCACCGCCGCCGGCCTGCCGCCGTTCACCGGGACCCGCGACCGGCCGTTCCGCTTCTATCTCACCCGCTACCGCCACCCACTCCTGGCCCACCCGCTCCTGGAGTGAGCGCGCGCCGCCGCGCCGTCGCCCGGCCTCGCCCGCTTGTGGCAGCCTTTCCGCGCATCGCGCGGCGAGGCGCGCCGTCATGCGCGGGAACGCGGTCAAAGTCAGACATTCAATCCAAAGCTACAGATGTCCGGCCGAACTGGCGATTTCGATCGCGAGGCGTTGGAAGAGCGGCACCGCTTGCGCCAGGGCGGCGAGCGACACGGCCTCGCCCGGGGTATGCGCGACCGCGATGTCGCCGGGACCGAGGACGACGCAGGGCGCGAGCGCCTGAAGCTGCGATGCGTCTGTGCCGTACGGGGCCGTGCATGCGGATTGGCCGGTCACGCTCGCGGCCGCGCGGATCAGCGCGTGCGACTCCGGCAGTTCGGGCGGAAGGCCTTCGCGCGCCTCGGTCAGCGCGACGCCGACGCGCGCGGCGGCATCGTGGACGGCGTCGGCAACCACGCGCGGATCGATGCGGGCGCTGTAGCGGTATTTCATCCGGGCGGTCGCTTTCGGCACCGACACGTTCACCGCGGCGCCGTGGTTGTCGAGCACGAGGTTGAAATCACTGAACGGCGGATCGTAGGCGTCGTCGCGCAGCGCCGGGTCCTCGCGCACCCGCGTGTGCAGCGCACGCATCTCGGCGAGGAAGGGGATCAGGTCCCAGTTGGCGTTGCGCCCGCGTCCGGTGCTGCTGTGCGCCTGCACGCCGATGGCCGTCGCGGTGAACAGGATGTGGCTGCGATGGCCGCGCACCGGGATCATGCGCGTGGGCTCGGCGACCAGGATGCCGCGCGGGGCGGCGCGGCGGGCGAGTTCGGAGCGTTCCGCGATCAACTGCGCACCCTGCTTCGTGGTTTCCTCGTCGGTGGTGATCAGCAGCGTGGCGGGCACGTGCGCGGGGAGGGTCGTCGCGGCGACGATGCAGGCGGCGAGCGGGCCTTTCATGTCGGTGCTGCCGAGTCCCTGCAGCACGTCGCCTTCGATGTGGGCGGACCACGGGTCGACCTGCCAGCCGGTCTCCGGCACCGTGTCCATGTGGCCGGAGAGCGCCAGGCCGCCCGGCGGACCGCGATGGGCAACGAGCGCGCGCTTCGCGACGCCCGCAGCGTCGGTGTAGTCGAGGTGCTCGATTTCGAAGCCGGCGAGAGCGGCCTCGACGCGGTCGGCGACGGCGAGGTTGCTGACGAAGCTGCGGCTGTCGAGAGCGACGAGGTCGCGGGCGAGCGCGGTGAGTGCGTCGGACATGACGTATCATGTCTCATGCCGAGAGTGTCGCAAGCCGCGAGCGCGCACTCGCTCCGATCCGTGCCGCGGGAGACTGAGAGCGCACCAGATCGACCAGCTGCGTAAGGGGTTCAGCGGGCGCGCGACGGCCGGATGAAGACATAAGCGGGCAGCAACCCGAGCGCGGTGATCGCCGCAAGAATCCACCACCCGCGATGGAAGGCAGCGAGCCGAGCCGCGGGCGACGCAGGTGCGGCGATCACGGCGACGAAGATCGCGACGCCGACGGCGAGGAACGCCTGCCGGATCATGTTGATGACGCCCGAGCCGGTCGCGAAGGAGGACGGCGGCAGCGAGGACGCGCTGATGGCGAGCAGCGTAGGGAAGGCGAGCCCGACGCCGACGCCGGTCGGCACCATGCCCGCCACCACCAGCGGGAAGCTCGGTTCCGCGCCGATCAGCATGGCCCAGGCGGCGAGGCCGAGGCTGAACAGGAGGACGCCGGCGACGACCACCGGGTAGGCGCCGAAGCGTGCGATCAGCCGTCCGGCGAACAGAAGCGACGTGATCGGGACCAGTATCGGCCCGGGCGCGATCGCCAGACCGGTCTGCAGGGCCGACCATCCCCAGCCGGTCTGCTCCCAGAGCGCGATCGAGAACAGCATGGCGCCGAACGCGATCGAGTAGGGCGCCATCACCAGAGCCGCGCCCGTGAACGGGCGGACGCGGAATAGCGCCGGATCGACGAACGGGTTGTGCGAGCGGAGGCAGTGCCGGACGAAGGCGGCGAGGAACAGGACCGAGGCGGCGAAGCTCGCGAGGATGCCCGACGACTGCCATCCCCAGTCGTTCACCTTCACGATCGCGAAGGTCAGCGCGCCGATGCCGCCGGTGATCGACAGTGCCGCCCACGGACTAGGGCGCGGAACGTGGTGGCCTGGAACGACCGGCAGTGCGAACCATCCAATCGCCATGGCGATTAGCCCGATCGGCACGTTGACGATGAAGATCCAGCGCCAGCTGAACGTCACCAGCACGCCGCCCACCAGCGGCCCGAGCGCTGCGGCGATGCCGCCGATCGCCGCCCAGGTCCGCACCGCGCTGCCGCGGCGGTCGGGCGGGAAGGACGCGAGCAGTAATCCGATCGATGTCGGCGTCATCAGCGCGGCGCCGGCCGCTTGCAGGAGGCGGAAGCCGACCAGGGACACGACGCCGTTCGCCCCGGCGCAGGCGGCCGAGGCGGCGGTGAACAGTGCGACGCCGAGGATGAAGCTGCGGTCACGGCGATGCCGTTCGGCGAGTCGCCCGAAGAACACCAGGAGCGCGGCGTAGGCGATCGCGTAGCCGTTCAGGATCCAGGAGAGCGATTCGATCGAGGCGCCGGCGAGGTCGCGCGCGACGTTCGGCAGGCCGACATTGACGATGAACAGGTCGAGATTGGCGAGCACGATCCCGACGCAGACGATCGCAAGGACCTGGTTCGGCGACGCGCGGGACCGGCGCGACACATTGATGAGCGGGAGCGGCGGCGCAACGGCGATTGCAGCGGTTCGAGAATTGCTCGCGTCCTGGCTCATGTTTTCCAATCCGTTCGATGAGATCAGCCGATCGCTTTGACGAGGCTCGCGAGAGTCGTTTGCCTGAGCGTCCGCTCGACCGCTTTGTCGGCGGCGCCGAAAATCGGCGTGAGAAGATCTTTCATTCGGGCGTCGACAGGGCATCCCGGATTGCCCCGCGGCCGCATGGCGAACACGCCGGCGTCGTCCTCCACCGCCTTGTAGATCTGGTCCAGCGTGATCTCGCGAGGCTCGCGCGCGAGTTGAACGCCGCCATCCTTCCCCGGACGGACTTCGACGAGCCCATCGCGCGCCATGCATTTCACCAGCCGCCGCACGACGACCGGGTTGGTCCGCAGACTCCGCGCGATGATCTCCGCGTTGGTTCCTGCCGGGCCGGAATACGCGATCACGCACAGGATCTGCGCGGCGCTTGCAAGCCGCGTGTTTGCCGCCATACAGAACTCTACCAGTTATGTTCTGGTTGAGTCAAGCCGCCGGCCGCGCGGATCTCCTGCACTCCGCCTCCGCTGCACTATCGCGGGAGTGCGAGAAGACCTGCGCCGGTGTCGGCGAACGCCAGATGCCGCGGGATGCGCGGGTGAGGAGGGCGGTCTTGCCCGTGAGGTTCCTGGTGGGTCTGCTCTCTCCTGATGGAATGGAACGGTCAGTCTCGCGTCTCAATGGAGTCGACGCGGTCCGGGTAGAAGGCGACGTGATCCTTGATGATCGCGACCGCCGCAAACGGCGCCTCGTAGGTCCAGACTGCGTTCGCCGCGCGCGGCCCGCCGGAGGGGATGCTGAAATACGCGGCCTCACCTTTGTACGGGCAGTACGTCGCGTGGTCGGTCGGCGCGAGGAGCGACATGTCGACATCCTTCCGCGGAATGTACTGCACCGGCGGATAAGCCGCTTCGCGCATCGTCAGCGCATCGCGCGTATCGGCGACGACGCGCCCGGCGACGGTGACGACGACACGCTCCATCGTCGGCGCGATGGTGATCGGGTGATCCGGCCCGGGGATCTTCATGGTGCGCGACGGCGCAGGGGCTTGTTCCGGCATTGCGAGCTCCTCTTCTGTTCGAAGGCAGTCGGTGGTTGTCCGAGCCAAGAGGTAGGGTCGCGTGGTCCCAGCGAAAAAGATTTTATAGGCTCACCGCCATGCCTTGCAGGCATGGGAGCGCCGGATGGAGCTACGCCACCTCCGCTATTTCGTCGCGGTTGCCGAGGAGGGCAGCCTGAGCCTCGCCGCGGAACGGCGGCTGCATACGGCGCAGCCCTCGCTTGGCCGCCAGATCCGCGATCTCGAGCAGGCGGTCGGCGTCACGCTGATGAACCGCAGCGTGCGCGGCGTCGAGCTGACCGCCAGCGGTCGCGCCTTCCTGGAGCACGCGCGGATGGCGCTCGCCCAGGTGGAGGCAGCGGTCCAGGCGGCGCGGCGAGCGGCGCGTCCCGCGAAGCCGTGCTTCACGCTCGGCTTTCTCACAGGGCAGGAGATGGATTGGCTGCCTGCCGCGATGCACGTCCTGAAGGACGAGCTGCCTAATCTCGACGTTACCGTCTCGAGCGACTATTCGCCGCACCTCGCCGACGCGCTTATCCGCGGGAGGCTCGACGCCGCATTCATGCGGCGCGAACAAGACAGGCCCGAGCTCGACTACAGGATCGTCGCGAAGGAACCGCTCGTCGTCGTACTGCCGAGCGATCACCACCTCGCGTCGCGCACGGCCATTCCGGTCGATGAGATCGCGGGAGAGACATTCATCAGCGTATCGAAAACGGCCCCGGCGCTGCAGGCGGTGATCGAGGCTTATGTCCGCCGCGTCGGCGTCGATCTCCGTCCGGCGCACGAGGTCGACAATCTCGCGATGGCGATTTCGCTCGTGGCGTCCACACGCGCCGTCGCACTGCTGCCGGCCTATGCGCGGAATTTCCTACCCTGGTCGGTAATCAGCCGGCCGTTGCGCGGTGACGTGCCGACGATCGATCTCGTGATCGGCTACAATCGGACGAACACATCTCCGATGCTGCGGTCATTTCTTGCACGCAGCGATGAATTGGTCGCCCGTTTCGGGAGCAAACTGCAAAGCGCCGTGGGTCCAGGATGACGGCCGTTTCACATCCGCATCACCCCGCGTCCCCACAGGTTCACGGTGTGCTCGTCGTGGGGCCAGATCACCGGCGGGTCTGGTCCGGACCACCGGTGAGCAGCATGCGACGCAGCGGGCTTTCGCAGAGCCAGTCGCCGCTTTCGAGTCGGCGCGCCGTCATGTCCATCGCGTCGGCGTAGAAAGCCGCAAGCCGCGCCGGGTCGCTGCTTCGCAGTTGCATGTGGTGCAGGTAAGCGCCTGCGCTCACCGTCGTGGACATCTCTGCTTGCTCCTCGAACACCGTGGCGAGCGAGCTGCGTGAGCGTCAGCCGGCACGCACATCGAGCACCGCCGTCGCGAACGCCTGCGGAAACTCTTGCGGCAGATTGTGCCCGCCATTCGCCACCACCCGATGCTCGTGCCGACCCGTGAAGCGGCGCGCGTGCCCTTCGGTGCCGCCGGGCGCGAGGACGCCGTCGGCGTCGCCGTCCAGCGTGATGGCTGGAACGGTGATCGGCGGTTGAGCGGCCAAACGCACCTCGATCTCGGCGACTGCCGCATCACCCGGCACGAGGCCGAAGCGATGGCGGTAGGAGTGGATCACCACGTCGACGAAATCGGGATTGTCGAAGCTCGCTGCCGTGCGCTCGAACGTCGCGTCGTCGAATTGCCAGCGCGGCGACCACAAGCGCCATAGCAGCCGGCAGAACTCGCGCCGATAGCGCGCCAGGCCCGACCGCCCGCGCTCGGCGTGGAGGTAATACTGATACCAGTAGCGGTGCTCGTTCTCGGGCGGCTGTGGCTCGCCGGCGTGGCCGATGTCCTGGATGTTGTAGCCATTCTGGGAGACTAGCCCGCGCGCCCGCTCCGGCCAGAGCGCCGCGACGACGCACGCGGCACGCCCGCCCCAATCGTAGCCGGCCAATATCGCCGACGGGATTTCCAGCGCGTCGAGGAGCGCCCGCAAATCCGCGCCGAGCGCGGCCTGTTCGCCTGATCGTCGCGTCTCGGGCGAGCGGAACCGCGTCGGTCCGTAGCCGCGCAGATACGGCACGATCACGCGCGCGCCCGCCGCCGCGAGGATCGGCGCCACCGCATCGTAGGCCCGGACGTCGTAGGGGAAGCCGTGCAGCAGCACGACCGGCCAGCCCCGCGGATCGCCGTTCTCCTCGTAGGCGACGGTCAGAACGCCGGCATCGATCGATCTCAGCATGCGGCCCTCCCTACCCGCCCGCCCGCAACTGCGACACACTCCGTCGCATGGACATATCTTACCTCGATCCGCGCACCGGCGAAACGTTTCCCCTCTCCGAACCGCGCTGGTGCGGCGGCACGCCGGACGCACCGGCACCGCTGTTGCTCACGCCGTTGCCGGGGATCACGCGTGACGCGATCGACACGGGAACGCGGAGCCTGTGGCGCTACCGTGCGGCGCTGCCGATGCAAGCCGATCAGCCGATCACCATGGGCGAGGGCTGCACGCCGCTGGTTCAGCGGCGGATCCACGGCGCGGACGTGTTCGCCAAATCCGAGTGGTTCATGCCGACCGGCAGCTTCAAGGACCGCGGTGCGAGCGTGATGCTCTCGCTCCTGCGCGCGCAGGGGGTGCGTGCGGTGCTGGAGGACAGCTCCGGCAACGGCGGCGCGGCCGTCTCGGCCTATGCGGCGGCGGGCGGGATGCAGGCGACGATCATGGCGCCGGCCTCGACGAGCCCGGCGAAGACGGTGCAGATGCGCGCCCACGGCGCCATGGTGGAGCTGATCCCCGGTAACCGGCAGGCGACGTCGGATGCGGCGGTCGCGCGGGCCGCGACGGTGTTCTACGCGAGCCACAACTGGCATCCGTTCTTCCTGCACGGCACGAAGACGCTCGCCTACGAGCTGTGGGAGGATCTCGGCTTCCGCGCACCGGACAACGTCATCGTGCCCTGCGGCGCAGGCTCGAACGTGCTCGGGTGCGAGATCGGATTTTCCGAATTGCTGCGTGCGGGGGAGATCGACTCGCGGCCGCGCATCTTCGCCGCTCAGCCGGAGAATTGCGCGCCGATTGCGCGCGCATTCCTCGATCTACCGCCGCAACTGGCTGCGCCGACGATCGCGGAGGGCACGGCGATCGCGAAGCCGGTACGGCTGCACGAGGTTCTGGGCGTGCTGCGGGAGACGGACGGCGGTGCGGTGATGCTGAGCGAGCGGGAGATCGCCGATGCGATGCTCGCCCTCGCCCGCGACGGACTCTATGTCGAACCGACAAGTGCGCAGGTGGCGGCC
The DNA here is from genome assembly GCA_036265085.1 of Acetobacteraceae bacterium. Classification (GTDB taxonomy): domain Bacteria; phylum Pseudomonadota; class Alphaproteobacteria; order Acetobacterales; family Acetobacteraceae; genus DATAPS01. Next base: position 7,383 of record DATAPS010000531.1, read on the forward strand.
GCGTTGGGGAAACTGCTGGAGAGCGGCGCGATCACACCGGAGCAGACGACGGTGCTGGTGCTGACGGGCACCGGGCTGAAGACGACGCCGCGGATCGCCGAATTGCTCGGGGTGACGCTATGAAGCTCGTCGATCTGCCGACGCCCTGCCTCGTGCTGGACCGCGGAATTCTTGCGCGCAACATTGCCACGATGGGGAATGCGGTCTCGCGCCACGGCGTCGCCCTGCGCCCGCACATGAAGACCGCGAAGTCGATCGATGTCGCGCGGATGGTGTTCGGCGGCGAGGTGGGGTCGATCACGGTCTCGACGCTGGCGGAGGCGGAGTATTTCGCGGGGCACGGCGTGCGCGACATGCTTTATGCCGCCTGCATCACGCCGCGGAAGCTCGATCGCGTCGCGGAGATCAACGCAAGGGGCGCACGAGTGATCGTCGTGACGGACGATGCGGGCGTTGCGGCGGCGATCGCCGGGCATCCGGCGCGGCCGGATGCGCTGATCGAGATCGACACGGGAGAGGGGCGATCCGGGATCGCGCCAGACGAACCGGCGCTGCTCGAAATCGCGGCGCGGCTAGGCTCCGGGCTGGCCGGCGTGATGACGCATGCCGGCCACAGCTACAGCGGCCGCAGCATCGACGACATGCGCCGTTTTGCAGCAGCCGAGCGCGCGGGCGCGGTGCGGGCCGCGGCGCGGCTGCGGGCGGCGGGATTTCCCTGCCGCATCGTCTCGGCCGGCAGCTCACCCACCGCGCTACACGGGACGGATTTTGCCGGCGTCACCGAGGTTCGTGCGGGCGTCTACATGTTCGGCGATCTGTTCCAGGCGGAAATCGGCACGCATGGTCTCGATGACATCGCGATGACCGTGCTCGCGAGCGTGATCGGGCGGCGGCCGGCCGAGGGGAGGATCGTGATCGACGCGGGCGGTCTCGCGTTGTCGAAGGACCGCAGCACGGAGGCCGTACCGGTCGATTACGGGTTCGGCATGGTGCTCGATGCACAGGGGAAGCCGAGCTTTGGCCGGGCGGTGGTTGCACGTGCCTATCAGGAGCACGGGGTGGTGACGTTCGAGCCCGGACGGATGCCGGAACTGTCGATTGGCGGGCGGGTTCGGGTGGCGCCGAACCATACCTGCATGACCGCGGCGGCGCATGAGCGGTACTATGTGGTCGACGGCGGGGACGATGTCGTTGCCGTGTGGGACCGGGTCAACGGGTGGTAATGTGCCGCAACACAGCGTTACGCCGCGCTTCGTTACTGGCCCGCCGATGCGCCACGTTATCGTCATGGCGGGCACGGGCGCGATCGGTCTCGTTGCAGTCTTCGCCGTCGACCTGCTGAACCTGTTCTACATCTCGCGGCTCGGGCAGGAGCAGATCGCGGCCGCCGTCGGTTTCGCAGGCACCGTCACCTTCTTCCAGACCTCGCTCGCGATCGGCATGACGATCGGCGTTGCCGCCGTCGTCTCCCGCGAGATCGGAGCGGGTGAGATCGACGACGCGCGGCGGGTTGCGTCGTCGAGCCTTGCGATCATGGTCGCGGCACTTGCGATCGTCGGCATCGCGACGGTCGCCGCCGTCTCGCCGCTGCTCGATGCCCTGGGCGCTCGCGGCCGGACGCACGATCTCGCCGCGATGTTCCTCTCGATCACGTCCTGGTCGCTGCCGCTGCTCGCCGTCGGCATGTGCTGCTCGGCGCTGCTCCGCTCGGTGGGCGACGCGCGGCGGTCGATGAATATCACGCTGGTCGGCGCACTCGTCACAGCGGCGACCGACCCGCTGCTCATCTTCGGCCTGCATCTCGACCTCGAGGGCGCCGCGATCAGCACGATTCTGTCCCGCGCGGCGATCGCCTGGCTCGGCTGGCGGGGGGCGACGCGCACGCATGACCTGCTCGGACCGTTCCGCGTCGGCACCATCCTGCGCGATGCGCACGCGATGTTGCGGGTGGCCGGGCCGTCGATCCTGACCAATCTCGCCACCCCGGTCGGCGGCGCCTATGTCACGAGCCGGATGGCGCAGTTCGGGCCGGAGGCGATCGCGGGGCAGGCGACGACCGACCGGATCACACCGGTTGCGTTCGGGCTGGTCTTCGCGCTGAGCGGCGCGATCGGGCCGATCATCGGGCAGAATCTCGGGGCGGGCCGCATCGACCGGATCGCGGCGGCGCTGCGCGACGCGCTGCTGTTCGTCGTGGTCACCGTCTGTATTGCCTGGGCGATCCTGTTCCTCGCTCAGGATTATATCATCCTCGCCTTCTCGGCGCGTGGCGTCGCGGTCGAGCTCATTCGGCTTTATTGCAACGTGATCGCCGGCAGCTTCCTGTTCACCGGCGCGCTGTTCGTCGCGAACGCGGCGTTCAACAATCTCGGCTTCCCGCTGCTCTCCACGCTCTTCAACTGGGGCCGCGCGACGCTCGGGACGATCCCGTTCGTGACCTGGGGGGCGGCTTACGGGCCGCGGGGTGTGCTGCTGGGCCTTGCGGCCGGATCGGTGGTGTTCGGCATCGCGGCGGTCGTCACGGCCTTCCATGCAGTGAAGTGGCTCGGTCTGCGCGGGGCGGCGCAGCCGAACCTGCAGGTGCCGGTGCCGGTCGCGAGCACGGGGAACGCGGCGCTCGCCGCGTTCGCGTCGCGGCTGCGGGGCGACGGACACCACTGACCGTGTCAGCGCCGGATGCGCAAGGCGGCGTCCCTGCGGTGCTCCCAACCCTCGCGCTCGAGCTCCGGTACATCGTCGTCCCTCGCCGGATAGCCGATGCAGAAATAGCCGATGAACGTCCACGCGGCGGGCACCTCCAGGATCGCTCCGATCGCCGCCGGATCGAGGATCGACACCCAGCCGAGCCCGAGCCCTTCGGCGCGGGCGGTGAGCCAGAGCGTGTGAGCCGCCATCACCGCGGAATACGCGGTCATCTCCGGCATGGTACGGCGGCCGAGGCCGCGCCCCTGATCCGGCGCGGGATCGGCGAAGATCGCGAGATGGCAGGGCGCCTGATCGAGGCCGGCCAGCTTCAGCCGGGCATAGGCGGAAGCCCTCTCCGGCGCCTGATCCGCGAGGGCTGCCGCGTTGCAGCGCTCGAAATCCGCCCGCACGGCCGCACGGCGGTTCGGATCATCGACAATCACGAACCGCCAGGGCTGGCTCAGGCCGACCGAGGGCGCGAGGCAGGCCGTGACGAGCAGCTCATCGAGCGTCGTTTCGGGGACCGGATCGGGCCGGAAGTGGCGCACGTCGCGCCGCCATCGGATCAGCGCGCGGAGTTGCGCCCGGAAAGCCGCGTCGAAGGGGGGACCGCTCACTCCGCCGCAACAGGCACCGCGTGAGGCTGGGCGGAGACGCGGGCGGAGCCGGCGCAGAGCAGGCTGAGCAACAGGATCGCGGCGACCAGGATCAGCACGAGCTCGGGGTGGCCGCGATCGATGATCCAGCCAAACGGAACGGGAGTCACAGCGCTGCCGAGCGGCAGACCGGCGCTGATGAAGCCGAACACCTTGCCGATCTGACCGGGCGGGGCGGCGTCCTTCACCATGACGTCGCGCGGGGTGCGGCTCGCGCCGAGCGTCAGGCCGGCGAGCAACATCGCGACCGTCACGGCGATGTCGGGCAGCCACAGCACGCCGACCGTGAGCACCAGCCCCGCCGAGATGACCGTCAGCACGCTCGCGAAGGTCAGGTGGCGCTTGATCCGGTCGGCGATCCAGCCGCCGATCAGCACGCCGCCGGTGGCACCTGCCATGTAGCCGGTCAGCGCCGACGAGGCGGCCTCGATGCCCAGGCCGTTCACCTGGTGCAGCACCGTGATCAGCCAGGACTGGATGCCGGCACCTGCCATCGAGGAGAGCATGAAGAAGCCGAAGAACAGCAGCATCGGCTTCGTCATCAGCAGCTCGCGGCCGGAGAGCGCGGGGCCGCCGTGATGGGCGTGCTCGACGTGGGCCTGATCGACGAGAATGCGGCTCTGCAGTACGATCGTGCCGACCAGCGGGAGGCCGATGCCGCCGACCAGCCACAGGCTGCCGCGCCAGCCTATCGCCAACATCAGAGCCGCCATCACCGGCGGCGCCACCGCGAAGCCGAGATTGCCGGCGAAGGTGTGCAGCGCGAAGGAGCGGCCCATCCGGGTCTTGTCGACCGAGCCGGTGAGGATTGCGTAATCGGCGGGGTGGATCACTGAGTTGCCGATCCCGGATATCGCAGCGAGCACGAGGATCTGCCAGAAGGCGGTCGCGAACCCCATCGCCGCCATCGCGACGGTCATCAGCAGCGTGCCGCCGACCAGGAACGGGCGCGCGCCGTGCTTGTCGACGAGGAAGCCCACGGGCGTTTGCAGCAGGGCGGTGATGCCGGACATCAGCGCGACCGTCATGCCGAGCTGGGCGAAGGAGACCTCGAATGTGCGCTGCCAGGCGATGAACAGCGGCGGCATCGCGAGCACGTAGAAATGCGACAGGAAGTGGCCGGTGCCGATCAGCAGGTTGACGCGGGCGTCGCGCTTCATGTCCGGTCCCTCGCGATTAGCGCGACCATGCGAGGCATCGGGGGATGCGTCAACGCGGCAACGATCAGGCGATGTCGTCGAGGCGATCCCAGGTGGTCGCCGCCAAGCTCGGCCGGGCAGTCATGCGCGCGATCCAGGCGACGAGGTTCGGGTAGGGGGTGGTCAGCTCGGCCCATTCGGGCGTCGCCGCCATGAAGTCGAGCGGCGGGGCGATGTGGAGGTCGGCGAGGGTGCCGGGCGGGATGGCGGCGAGGCGCCAGGGGGCGCGCGCGTTTCCTCGAGGGTGGCGAGGACGGTGCGGCCGAACGGGCTGCCGGGGATGCTGTGGACGATGAAGCCGGGCATTGGGACACCGCGGGGCGCACGGGTTGATCCGAGGCTAGCGTGATGCGGCGCGGACCGGGTCGGCGGGCGGCGATAGGAGCATAGTCCGCGATTTGGGCGATACGGGAGAACCCGGACGAGCGTGATCCATCCGCGAGTTCGCGGCCACGCTGCCGTAGCCGACCACCTCCTGCCCTGCCCGCACAACAAACTGCGGGACGCTACGTCCGCCTGCCGGAATGACGGCACGGTCAGTCGCCAAGCGGCGCACTCCGGCTTGCGGGCGGCCTCCGCGCCGGACAGATTTGGGAGATGACTGACCACACGCTCCCTCTCGACCACGGCCTGTTCGGGCGCCTGCGGCGCGACGCGGGCGCGGTGTGGATCGGCTACGTCGCGCACGATTTCGTCCATGCGCTCGGGCGGGGCAACCTGCCGCAGCCCGCCTTTCGGCAGTTTCTCGTTCAGGACTACCTCTTCCTGATCCATTTCGCCCGCGCCCACGCGCTCGCCGGCTTCAAGGCGACCCACCTCGACGACATCCGAGCGGCTGCGAAGGCCGTCTCCGCCATCGTCGACCTCGAGATGCCGCTGCACGTCGCGTATTGCGCAGGCTGGGGGCTCACCGAGGAACACATGGCCTCCGCACCCGAGGCGATGGAGACGACGGCCTATACGCGGTTCGTGCTGGAACGCGGCCTCGCCGGCGATCTGCTCGACCTGCAGGTGGCGCTCGCACCCTGCCTCGTCGGCTACGGCGAGAGCGGCGAGCGCCTGCTGGCCGACCCTGCGATGCGGCGCGAAGGCAATCCGTACGAGGCATGGATCGCCGCCTATACGAGCGACGCGTATCGCGGTGCGGTGCGCGACGCGATCGCAATGCTCGAACGGCTCGGCGAGGCGCGCGGCGCGGCGGCGCGCTATCCGGAACTGCTCGACACGTTCGTGGCGGCGACGCGACTCGAAACGGCGTTCTGGGACATGGGCTGGCGGGCTGGCTCGGGACAGGTCGGGCGCTGAAACCCGCTTGCGCCGCCGGCATTGCTCCCGGTCAGTCTCACGCTGACCGCGAGATCGGAGCGAGCGGGAAGCACGCTACGGCGCCATGCTGATCGTGGAGATCGGCGGGAACTTCGCGGGCTTCGTTGCAGCGGGCACCGAGATCAGCCGCCTTCGCGACGGACGCACGCGGCCGCGAATCCGCGCGGCCGCTTCGCGACTTCGTGACCGCGATCATGACCGTCGCGATTGCCGTCACGGACCGCGCATCCCAAATCGCCGCGTGTCACGCCCGACCGGAAAGGATGAAGCCGTGCTGACACGTGCGAAGTTCCTGAGCGGCGCGCTGCTGTCGGCGGCTGCGCTGGCGATCCCCGTGGCACGCGCGCAGCCGGCGGCGCAGCAGGTCGTCATCGACGGCGCCCGCAAGACGTTGGCCGATCTGCGCAGAGACAAGGAGTTCGGCAACGCGAACCGACTGCTGCGACAGGCACGGGCCGTGATGATCGTGCCGAGGCTTTACAAGGGCGGATTCATCGTCGGCGGCGAGGGCGGCGAAGGCGCTGTGATGGCACGGACGCGCCGGGGGTGGAGCGATCCGGCGTTTTATGCGATCGGGGCGGCCTCGTTCGGATTGCAGATCGGCCTCGAGCAGTCCGAACTCATCCTGCTCGTATTGACGGAGAGAGGCGCGAGCGGACTGCTAAACGATAATTTCAAGCTCGGCGCACAAGCCGGAATCACCGTGGCGACGCTCGGTTCGGGGGTGGAGGGCGCCATCGCAGGCCCGACGCCGCCGGATATCGTCGTGTGGTCCTCGTCTACCGGGCTGTATGCCGGACTGACGCTCGACGGATCGGTGATTCGCGCCGAACCGAACGCGGATGCAGCCTTCTACGGCCGGCCGGTGTCGTCGCAGGACCTGCTGTCGGGGCGAGTCTCTAGCCCGAGAGCAGCGGCGCTGCGGCGGGACATCGATGCGTTCGGGTAAGTTCCGATTGCCGACGCGGTCTGGTTGCGCGGCGGTGTGAGCGGGAGCTACACCGACCGCCCTTATCATACCCCAGCTCGGACTCGAAAGCACGGCCCCGCCTGCGAAGGTGTTGAGTGCGCGACTGGCGAGATGGTCAGGTGCAGTCATATGTCCGGCCTCTCAGTGCGGTGCGTATGACCGCGGGCCTTGATGGAGTTCGCGGACCGGTCCCTATCAAGACTACGCGCTTCGTTGCGCCTTGAATTTGGGGTCTTCCCAATCCACGGCTCGACCGTTCGCCGTCACGTTCTCTTCATCCTCGCATACGAGCGGGCAGCAGCTATGCCATCCGCACGATCCCGTTCGGTGAGCGGTAGGCTTCGCCACGTGCCATGACCACCCAGGCGATGCGCGCCGACTTGTTGGCGAGTGCGACAGCGGTGACCTTCGTCGGTCGCCGCGCCAACAACCCGCGCACCCATGCGGGGTCCTTCGTCGTTCGGTTGCGCGTGTGCCGCAGCACGGCGACCGCGCCGGACATCAGCAGGCAGCGGATGCGAGGATGCGTCGGTGGATGCTAGGTAGACGACGTGACGCCTAGGCGCGCCGCATGCGCAACGCCATGCCAAGTCCGGTGAGGCCTATCGCCAGCAGCGGCAGGGATGCCGGCTCCGGCACGGCGACGTTGACCGTGAACGTGTCCGCGTTCGCGCCCGAGCCGAACGTGTAGAGATAAACGCCAGGCGTGAGGCCGAGGGTCGCGAAGCTCTGCCCCGCGTAGGTGGCCGTGTCGGACAACTGTGTGCTGGAGGCATAGCCCGTCGGAACAAAGACAAGGCCGGCGACCGATAACTCCTGGATGCCGACTAGGTCGCCGGCACCGGTAGTCGCATTGGTAAAGACGCCGGGCCCGAAGCTGAGCGGTCCACTGGCCCCGTTGTATTCGTCGACGCCACCCGCCGCGCCCGTCGCCTCCGTAGCAAAGGTCGGA
>DATAPS010000532.1:0-2347 GCA_036265085.1 Acetobacteraceae bacterium
AGGTCATCCCGCAAACGGTCATCGCCGAGCACACGGATTGGCGTTTCCTCAACGAGCTCAAGCGCGAGCTGAAGGCATAATCGCGTGGAGGGCGGCGCCGCCCAGCGCCGCCGGGCCCGGCCTGTCCGTGCCCGTTTGAAAAGTCACGAATTCTCCCCGTTAGAAATGTCACTCCGCGGCGCGCAAAGTAGAGATGACACGGTGTTCCCCCGCCAGAGCAGCTTTCCAGTTCGGTTGAGGCGCCTGCTTTCCCGTCCCGGCCTGACAACGGCAGGGACGCGGCGCGCAGCGGAGGGGATGGGAGGAGCGGAGCCGCCGGAGCCACGCGCAGTGCCCACTTCAGGCGCGAGCATGGCGAGGACGGCGAGCACCGGACCTTCCCCGCAGCGAGCACCGTGGCACGCTCAGCTCAGGCCGGAGGAACAGGCGTCGAGGGTGTTTCGCGTGGTCAGGGCTCAGCCGTCGCCGCGTCGCGTTCTCGCGCCACCGCAGCCGCGATCTGCCGCGATGGTCGGCCCTTTGTCGGCTGGCCCGGGGCTTCCAGATTGTTTGGCGGCCGCTGCCGCGCCGGGTGATAGCGCCGCTGGTGCGGCTGGTAGCTGTCCTGGCGCTGCTTCACCATCGCCAGGGCTGCGCCAAGCCGCTTGTTCTCCACGATCTCACCAGGGTCCACGGTCTGGATCTTGTCGAACTTCCGGAATGGCAACGAGATCCCTTCAAACTGAACCGCGAACCGGCCGTCCGGATAGTTCACCACATCAATCGTTTTGCGAACCAGACCGCGGGCAAGCGGCGTCGGATCCAGTATCAGCATCATGCGGTCGTAGTGCAGGGTCAGGTTTTTCGTGACAGTACGTTCTTCCCGCCAGGCGAGAACCTCGCTCAGGTCGTCCGCCACGGTCAGCTTTCGGTGCAGGTCTTTGGCGTTCCCTGCCTCGCGCCCGAACCGCGTGTTGTAATCGGCCATGAATGCCGGCACCCAGGCGTTCGCCGCCTCGATCGTCGAGATGCCGGCCAGTCGCAGCTCCTTGACCAGCCGATCCTGCAACGTTCCAAACGCGCGCTCGACACGGCCCTTCGCCTGCGGGCTGTTGGCGCAGATGATGTCGATGTTCAGCTCCGACAGCACCCGGCCGAATTGCGTGATGCGATCGCCGCCGATCGCGTCTTTGGCGTTGACGCGAAAGATGCCGTGTTTGTCGCTGTAGAACGCCACTGGCTTACCGTGCGTCTCCAGGTAGTCCTTCGTCGCGCGGAAGTAATCGAACGCAGACTCGGAGGCGACGAACCGCAGCCGCATCAATCGGCTGGTCGCGTCGTCAACAAACGCCAGCAGAGTACAGATCTCGCCGCGATCCTCGAACCAACGGTGTTCGGAACCGTCGATCTGCACGAGTTCGCCCAGACATTCGCGGCGGCGTCGCGGCTGATGCGGGGAGGGCAGTTTATGGCGGCGATCGATCCACAGGCCGTCCGCCACCATCCATTGCCGCAACGTCTCGACGCCGATCCGCAGACCATGACGTTGCATCAGTTTTTCCGCCGCCAGGGTGGGGCCGAAGTCGATGTAATGTTCGCGCACGAGGCTCAGCACCGTAGCATGGAAGGTCTCGCCATGCTTGCGGTTGCTCGGTCGGCCGCGCTTGCGCGACGCCAGACCGGCCGGCCCCGCCGCCGAAAATGCCCGGCGCAGGCGGTAAATCTGACGCCGACCCAACCCCATCAACGTCGCGGCAGCGCCAACCGTGAGCCGGCCATCCGCGAGATCAATCACCACACGCAGTCGGGTCAACTCCCGATCGCTCATCTGGATCACCGCCAGCATCGTACGTCACCTCGAACGTTCCGACGGCAATGTGTGCCTCTGCGACATTTCTATCGGGGACGCGGGTGACATTTCTATCGGGGGCTTACACGCCAAAACCGCCTAAGCGGCATTATGGCAATTTGGCCTGAAGGCCAGCGGGAGAGATCGAGACCCTGACAAGTCCGATCCTCCCCAATCTCCGCGCCAAAAGAGGGCGTTCAGCCGAGACGTGCGGGCACGCGAGGTGCAGAAGCGCCTGGTTGCGATGCGCAAACACGGTGCCGAACTGGACAAGACCCTGGCCGCGCTGGTGTCGCGGGTCGATGTGGGATTTTCGGGCCTGCTCCGCCTCCTGACGCAGCTACGCGGCCTCAGCCACTGCCGCCCGAGCGGATTTGGCGCGTCGTCGTAGCGCCCGCCGCCGATATCGACGTTGCGGGTGCCGGGCTTCCAATCGAGCTTTTTGACGGTGGCGGGGATGATCCGCTGCGAGGTCCCGGCCGAGCCGATCGCCTGCTCGGCGAGGCCGCCTACTCCGCC
>DATAPS010000533.1:0-6341 GCA_036265085.1 Acetobacteraceae bacterium
CCCGATCGCGCGCTTTGCGGTCGGAGAGGCGGAGGTGCGTCTGCATCGTCTCCACGAGCTGCCGCCCGATCGAATAGAGCGGATTGAGCGTGGTCAGCGGATCCTGGAAGATCGCGCCGATCTGCTTGCCCCGCACGCGCCGCATCTTCTCAGGCGGCAGATCGTCGATGCGGTTGCCGTCCAGCAGAATCCGCCCCGCCGCGACACGTCCCGGCGGCTCCAGCAGCCCGATGATCGCAGCTCCGGTGAGCGACTTGCCCGCCCCGCTCTCCCCGACGACGCCCAGGATCTCGCCGCGATCCAGCGAGAACGACACATCGTCGATCGCGCGCAGCACGCCCCGCCGCGTCGGGAACTCGACCCGCAGATTCTCGACGTCGAGCAACGCCATCGGCTAGCGCAGCCGCGGATTGAGAGCGTCGCGCAGCCAGTCGCCCAGGAGATTGAACGACAGCACCATCACCGCGAGCGTGATGCCGGGGAAGATGGTGATCCACCACTGCCCACCGAACAGGTAGTCGTTGCCGATACGGATCAGCGTGCCCAGCGACGGCTCGGTCGGCGGCAGGCCGACGCCAAGGAAGGAGAGCGTCGCCTCGTCGATCACCGCGAGACCGAGGTTGAGCGTCGCGATCACGAGCACCGGCCCGACCACGTTCGGCAGGATGTGATGCGCCATGATCCGCGCCGGCGAGACGCCGATCACGCGCGCCGCGACGACGTAATCCTTGTGTCGCTCGACCATCGTCGAGCCGCGCACGGTGCGTGCGAATTGCGGCCATCGCGCGATGCCGATCGCGAAGATCAGCACGTAGAGCTCAACCTCCTGCTGCATCTCCCGCGGCAGCAGCGCGCGGATGACGCCATCCACCAGCAGCGCGATCAGGATGGCGGGAAACGTGAGCTGCACGTCGGCGACGCGCATCAGCACGGTATCGACGCTGCCGCCGACATAGCCGGAGATGAGGCCGATCGAGACGCCGACGATGAGCGCGAACACGATCGCGAAGATCCCGACGATCAGGCTGATGCGCGTGCCGTACATCACGGCCGAGAGCACGTCACGGCCCTGATCGTCGGTGCCGAGCGGAAACGACCAGGTGCCGTCCGCCAGGAACGCGGGCGGCTGCATGCTGTCGAGGAGATTGAGGCTGGCCAAGTCGAACGGATCGTGCGGCGCGAGCCAGCCGCAGAAGAACGCTCCGATGATGATGATCAGCACCACGATCGCGCAGACCATCGCAACCGGCGAGTGCCGGAACGAATAGACGAAATCGCTGTCGAGGAAGCGCGCGAACGCCGATGGCGCACGCGGCGACGGCGCCTTGCCCGAAGCCGCCTGCGTGACGCTCATCGCACCGGCGCCGTCGAGAGCCGCGTCAGGCGCAGCCGGGGATCGACTACGAAGTAGAGCAGGTCGACGATCAGGTTCAGCACGACGAACACCACCGCGATCAGCATCAGATAGGCCGACATCACGGGAATGTCGGCGACCCCGATCGACTGCACGAGCAGCAGCCCCATCCCCGGCCATTGGAACACGGTCTCGGTGATGATCGAGAATGCCAGCAGCATCCCGAGCTGGAGCCCGACGATCGTGATCACCGGCACCATCGTGTTCTTCAGCGCATGGCCGTAGTTGATCGCCCGCGTCGAAAGGCCGCGCGCCCGCGCGAACTTCACGTAATCGCTGCGCAGCACCTCCAGCATCTCCGACCGCACGAGACGCATGATCAGCGCCATCTGGAACATGCCCAGCATGATCGCGGGCAGGATCAGCGAACGCAGCCCGGAGATCGTCAAAAATCCGGTGCTCCAATGGGCGAAATGGACGACGTCGCCACGGCCGAAGCTCGGAAGCCAGCCAAGGGCGACCGAGAAGATGAGGATCAGCAGGATGCCGATCAGGAATGTCGGCAGCGAGACGCCCATCAGCGAGAGTACCATCATCGCCTTCGCCGAGGCCGAATCGCGCCTGATCGCGGTGTAGACGCCGAGCGGCAGGCCGATGACGAGCGAGAACACCGCCGCGGTCGCCGCGAGCTCGGCCGTCGCCGGGAAACGCTCCAGAATCAACGTGCCGACCGGGCGGCCGAGGCGGTAGCTTATGCCGAAATTGCCGTGCAGCGCCTGCCAGATGAATTTCGCGTATTGCACGATGAACGGCTGATCGAGGCCCAATTCGTGCACCACCATGGCGCGCTGCTCGGCGGTGAAGTTCTGCCCGACCATGCTCGTGACCGGGTCGCCCACGAAGGTAAACATCGCGTAGGCGATCAGGCCGACGATCAGCAGCACCGGAATCGCCTGGAGGATCCGCGAAAGTATAAATCCGAACATCGGTCCCCGGTTTAAGTCAGGCGCTGCGCCCGCGCAAACCGGTCAGAGCCGCGTCGAAACCCGCCCTCGCCCCTCGCCCTGCGCGAACTCGTAGATCAGGGTGAAGGCGACCCCGATGAGCACCGGCCCGACGAAGATGCCGAGCAGCCCGAACGCGATCGCGCCGCCGAGTACGCCGAGGAATGTCAGCAGGAACGGCAGCTGCGCCCCGCGCGCGATGAAGAATGGGCGGATGATCCCGTCCGACCCGCTGATGAACACAACACCGTAGACGCAAAGCAGGATGCCAAGGAGCAGGTGGCCATCCTCCGCCAGCCACAGCGCCGCCGGGATCCACACCGCCGGCGCGCCGATCGGCAGCACGGAGAGGCACCCGGCGACCACGCCGAGCAGCACCGGCCGCGGCACGCCCGCCACCCACAGGCCGAATGCCGTCAGGATGCCCTGCACGACGGCGGTGCCGAGCAGGCCGTACACGACGCCCCGCATGATCGCGCCCGCGACGGTGATGATGCGCTCCGCCCGAGCCCCCGCGATGCGGTACAGCACCGCCGACAGCGCCGCCGCGAGCCGGTCGCCGGAGGCGAAGAAGAAGAACGCGACCAGCAGCGCGAGCAGGAAGCTTAGGATCCCGTGGGCGAGCCCGAGCAGCAGCGACAGCACGAATTCCCCGACCGCGCCGAAATACGGCCTGAAGAACGCGGTCATCGCGTTCACGTCAGCGGCCCAGCTGCTCCACAAGTCGCCGAGCGGCCGCCCCAGCAACGGAATCTGGTAAAGCCATCGCGGCGCCGGCGGCAGTCCCGCCTGGAGTGCGTTCACAACGACCTTGCTGAGATGATCGAAGTCGTCCGCCCCGCTAGGCACCGCGAGGGCCAGCGGCAGCACCAGGACGATGGCGGTCAGCAGCACCATCGCGAACGCCGCAACCTGCCGCCCCAGCCGCGCCCGCGTGCGCAGCCATTCGAACAGCGGCCAGGTCGTGTAGGTGAGGATCGCGGCCCAGAGAATTGCCGAGAAGAACGGGTAGAGGACCAGCACGCAGCCGATCGCGATCCCGCCCAGCAGGATCGCCATCAACGCCCGCTCGGTAAACGTAGACCGCGGCGTCTCTATGGACATCCGACCCGATATCCCCGAACCGCTCGCGGAACGCAACGCCAAGCTACGCGGGCTGTTCAACCGCCGCAGTGCTGGCTAGCTTCCGCCGCCGAACCGAAGGGAGCCCGTCCGATGCCGCGCCTCGCCGCGAACACGTCGATGATGTTCAACGAGCTGCCGTTCATGGACCGGTTCGCCGCTGCCGCGAAGGCCGGCTTCAAGGGAGTGGAGTTCCTGTTCCCCTATGAACATCCGGCGGCCGAGATCCGCAAGCGGCTCGACGACAACGGTCTTACCCAGGCGCTGTTCAACTCGCCGCCGGGCAACTGGGCGGACGGAGAGCGCGGCCTCGCCGCGGTGCCCGGCCGCCAGCGCGATTTCCGCGACGGCGTGAAGCAGGCGGTCGAGTACGCGAACGCGCTCGGCTGCAAGCTGATCCACTGCATGGCCGGGATCCCCGCGGCCGGCGTGTCCCCGGTCACCGCCGCCGCGGTGTATGCGGCCAATCTTGCCTGGGCCGCCGAGCACACGCATTCGCACGGGGTGAAGGTGGTCATCGAGCCGATCAATCACCGCGACATACCGGGCTTTCATCTCAACACCATCGCCCAGGGCGCCGCGGTCATCGAAGCGATCGGCCGCGACCGCATCGGCCTGCAGTTCGACATCTATCACTGCCAGACGACCGAGGGCGATGTGACAAAGCGTATGGAGGCGGTGTTCCCGCTCATCGCGCACATGCAGATCGCCGACGTGCCCGGCCGCAACGAACCCGGCAGCGGTGAGATCGGCTGGGATTTCGTGTTCAAGCGCATCGACGCGCTCGGCTACACGGGATGGGTCGGCTGCGAATATCGCCCCGCCGGCGAGACGCTCGCCGGTCTCGGGTGGCGGCGGAAATTCGGGATCTGAGGAACCGTCCCGTCATCGCGAGCCGCCATTTGGCGGCGCGGCGATCCAGGGCCGCCGCATCTTCGGCCGCCCTGGATCGCATCGCCGCTCCGCGTCTTGCGACGACGGAAAGCGATAGCGGCAAGGAAAGCAGAACATGAAAATCGGGTTCGTTGGCCTCGGCATCATGGGCAAGCCGATGGCGCTTAATCTCAAGGCCGCCGGGCACGAGCTGTTCGTGCCTGACCGCCGCAGCGTCACCGAGGAAATCCGCGCCGCTTCCGCGGTCTGCTCGGACGCGGCTTCGGTCGCCGAGCATGCGGACGTCGTCATACTGATGGTTCCCGACACGCCCGACGTAGAACGCGTCCTGTTCGGCGCGCACGGCGTCGCCGAAGGGCTGCACCCGGGCAAGCTGGTGATCGACATGTCCTCGATCAGCCCAATCGCCACCAAGGAATTCGCCGAGCGGATCGGCAAGTTCGGTTGCCTCTATCTCGACGCACCGGTCTCCGGCGGCGAGGTCGGCGCCCAACAGGCGACGTTGACCATCATGGTCGGCGGCCCCGACGAGGCGTTCGCGCGCGCGAAACCGCTGTTCGAGACGATGGGCAAGAACATCACGCATGTCGGGTCGGAGAACGGCGCCGGCCAGACCTGCAAGGTCGCGAACCAGATCATCGTCGCCCTCAACATCCAGGCGGTCGCCGAGGCGCTCACGTTTGCCCGCAAGGCCGGCGCCGATCCCGCGAAGGTGCGTCAGGCGCTGATGGGCGGCTTCGCATCATCGCGCATTCTCGAAGTACACGGCGAGCGCATGATCAAACGCACCTTCACACCCGGGTTCCGCATCCGCCTGCACCAGAAGGACCTCAACCTCGCGCTGACAGCGGCGCGCGAAATGGCGATGGCGTTGCCGAACACCGCGGTGGCGCAGCAAATGTTCTCCGTCGTCGCGGCGCATGGGGGAGCGGACCTCGACCACTCGGCGCTGGTGAAGGCGGTCGAATCCATGGCTAAGATCGACTCCTGAAGGGCATTGCAGGAATTGAGGCGGCGAATCATCACGTCGGAATTCGGGGGGACGAATGTTCGATGCAGCACACCGATAATTCGGGGTTGCGGGACATAACGCAGCCCAATTTCCCCCGCCCGAGGCCTCGGCACGGGCGGCTCGCCGAACCGAGACGGTCCGCCGCGTGCGAGACGTGCTTGCGGCCGGCTCCGAAGCAGTTCCGTTTCCGTTCAGAGGGTCTTACGGTGAACCTCCGGGTTGATGCGAACTCAATCTCGGCCATAAAGTGCACGGAAGCGTTTGGTACGACTCGCGTGCCGCTTCCATCACCAACCGAAGGAAGCAGCCGTTCTTAGGCTGAGGGTAAATGCGTTTCAGCGAAATCGGGCAGCAACTCCGAGCATATCGGCTCGAATCCGGGCTTCGAGCGGAGGAAATCGCCGCGCGGCTCGGCGTCTCGCGCGCCGCCTTGTACCGCTACGAAAAAGGCGAGGTCATCAAGCTGGATACGATCCAGCGGCTCGCCGAACTCCTGAAGATATCGCCGCTGTCCCTGCTCGGCATTGGCGTCGAGTACTACATGCGGGCGACGGCATTCTTCGAGCGCATGCGACAACTCGAGGAGAGCGCCGATCAGATCCTGCAGCTCGATAGCCCGCTCTGCTATCTCATCACATCGGATCGGTACGACGCCCTCCTCGCCGATGCGGTCGAAGAGTCGAGCGCGGAGAGCGGCGCCGCTGAACGCGTTGCGTTGCGGGCGGCGGTCGAGCAGCTCCGCGGGATTCTGCAGGCGCGCAAACGCATCTACATGACGCGCCGCCCGTCGATCATCTGCATGTTCCCGGCGAGTCGGCTGCAGCAATTCATCGCGCACGGCATCGCATCCGGCTATTCCGTGTCGGAGCGGACGCGCCGTCGCTGTCGCGAGGTCGCGGCGGCGGAGATCGAGAACATCGCGATGATCATGGAGTCGGAGCCGATGGGGCTTCAA
>DATAPS010000534.1:0-22774 GCA_036265085.1 Acetobacteraceae bacterium
CAATTGCTGCAGATTCAGGACGGCAGCCGGGTTCGCTTGCAGGTCGTCGAAGGCGCAAGCCGTGAGCTCGTGGCCGGGCTGGAGGGGAGTTCGTCTAAGCTCGACATCGCAACCGCGCCCCCCATCGGCGTGACCGCCGAAACCCTGCCGCCGCCCAGCGGCGCCGCCGCCTCTGCACGCGGCAGAACCGCTGCGTCCCTGCCGACGACGGCCGCGGTCGCGGTTGGAACGACCAACGCCGTCCCCCTCCGCTTGCCCGAGCAGATCACGCGCGAGCCGGTGCAGGACGGCGCGCTCTACGTCACCCTCGGCTCGTTCAGCCGACTCCAATATGCGCGCCTCCTGCAGAGCCGTCTGGCAGGGCTCGGCGCGGAGGTCGCGACCGATTATGCGGCGCCGCGCGACCGCGCCTTCGTCGTCCGGCTCGGACCCTTCGCGACGGTGGGGGACGCCGAGGCGGCGCTGGATCGCGCGCTGCGGGCGGGCGTAACCGAGGTCAATATCGTCGTCGGCCCATAATCGGAGATCCACCCTTGGCCACACTCGCAACCCGCCGCCTTGTCCTGCTCGCAGGCGTCGCGCTGCCCACTGCGGCGCTCGCGCAGCGTCGTCCCGGGCCGGCGAAGCCCGGCGCACACGGCGCTCATCCCGCCAAGCCCGGCGAGACTGAGGCGACCGGATCTCCCGCCGACACCCCGGTCGGACCGGTCGACACCGCGGCCCGGTGGGCGTATGTCATGGACTATAACACTGATACGACATTACTTTCGAAGGACGCCGACGACCAAATGCCGCCGTCCTCGATGACCAAGATCATGACGGCCTACATCGTCTACGGGATGCTGAAGGCAAAGCGCCTCAGCTTCGACCAGATGCTCCCGGTCAGCGACAAGGCTTGGAGAATGGGCGGGTCGAAGATGTTCGTCCCCCAAGGCGGGCAGGTGAAGGTCGAGGATCTGATCCGCGGCATGATCGTGCAGTCCGGCAACGACGCCTGTATTGTGCTTGCCGAGGGTATCGCGGGGTCGGAGGACGCATTCGTCGAGTTGATGAATGCCAAGGGCCGCGACATGGGGCTGACCAATACGACGTTCAAAAACTGCACCGGCTGGCCTGACGCCGGGCACATGAGTAGCGCCCGCGACATCGCCAAGCTTGCCCAGCGGATCATTCAGGATTTCCCCGAGTATTACAAATACGACTCGGAAAAGACCTTTAAGTTCAACAACATCGAGCAGGGCAACCGCAACACCTTGGTGCAGAAGGGCCTCGCTGACGGGCTCAAGACCGGCCATACCGACGCCGGCGGCTACGGGCTGGTGGCGAGTGCGGAGCGCAATCAGCGGCGCGTCATCCTCGTGGTCAATGGCCTGACCACGATGAAGCAGCGCACCGAGGAGGGGGAGCGGATGCTCGAATGGGCGTTCCGCGAATTCGAGGACGTCAAGCTGTTCACGGTCGGCGATACCGTCGAGCAGGCGCCGGTGTGGCTCGGGTCGGAGCCGACGGTACCGCTGGTAGGCGGGCGTGACTTGGTCGTGACGATGCCGCGCAACTGGCGCAACAACGCGAAGATCCACATCGAGTATGCCTCACCCATACCGGCGCCGGTGACCCGCGGCTCGGTGCTCGGCAAGCTCGTGGTGAGCGGGCAGGGGGTGCCGTCGGCCAGCGTCGATCTGCTCGCCGGCGCGGACGTGCCGCGGCTCGGGTTGCCGGGCCGGGCGATCGGAGTGCTGGCGCATATGGTGACCGGCGCCTGACGGGACGCTTCATCACGCTCGAGGGCGGCGAGGGAGCGGGGAAGACGACCCAGGCGCGGCGGCTCGCCGCGACGCTGCGGGGCGCCGGACACGCGGTGGTGCTCACGCGCGAACCCGGCGGGGCGCCCGGGGCCGAAAAGTTGCGCGATCTGCTGCTCGCCGCCGGGATCGACTGGGATACACTTGCCGAGGTGCTGATGCATTTCGCGGCGCGGGCGGAACATCTTGCGCGTACGATCGTGCCTGCGGTGCACTCGGACGCTTGGGTCGTCTGCGACCGGTTTTCGGATTCCACCATGGCGTATCAGGGCTGGGGGCAGGGGGCCGATCTAGCGGTGATTGCACGCCTTGCGGCGATGATGCCGCTACGCCCGGACCTGACAATCGTCATCGACGTGCCGGTCGAGACCTCGCTGCGCCGCCTCGCCGATCGGGGCGGCGATATGGACCGCTACGAACGACTGGGAGCGCCGTTCTTCGCGCGGGTGCGGGACGGGTTCCTCAATATCGCCAAGCACGCGCCGGAGCGTTGTGTGGTCATTTCCGGCGACCGCAGCGAGGACGCGGTCGCGGCCGACATCGCCGCCGCCGTGCGGGCGCGGCTGTGAGCGGGTTGCCGGAGCCGCGGGCGAACCCGCTGCTGGCCGGACACGCGGCCGCGGAGGCGCAGCTCGTCGAGGCGGTGCGGTCGGGGCGGCTGCATCACGCTTGGCTGCTGACCGGGCCGGTGGGCATCGGCAAAGCGACGCTGGCCTTTCGCTTCGCGCGGCGGCTCCTCGCCGGCGGGATGCCGGACGGGTCGCTCGCGCTGCCGGAAAGCCATCCGACGTTCCGGCGCGTGGCCGCGGCGTCGCATGCGGACCTGCTCACGGTCGAGCGGGCCTGGGACGACAAGCGCAAGAAGCTGCGCTCCGAGATCATCGTGGACGACGTGCGAGAGGTCGCTGCCTTCCTGCATCTGACACCGGCCGAGGGCGGCTGGCGCGTGGTGGTCCTGGACGGTGCCGAAAACCTCAACCGCAATGCCGAGAACGCGCTGCTGAAGGTGCTCGAGGAGCCGCCGCCCCGCGCGATCCTGCTGCTGGTGAGCGGTGCCGCCGGCCGGCTGCTGCCGACGATCCGCAGCCGATGCCGGCGCCTGCGGCTCGACCCGCTCGGCGAGGGCGAGATGGGGGAGGTCCTGGCCCAGGGGCTCGGCAGCCTGTCCCCGGCGCGGCAGGCGGAGCTGATTGCGCGTGCGGACGGCTCGCCCGGCCGTGCCCTGCAGCTCGCCGGGGGCGACGCGATGCAGGCGGCGGGGCTGGTGGCCGACGTGGTACGGAAGATGCCTGCCCTGCGGCCGGAGCACGCGTTCGCGACGGCCGATGCGCTCGGGCGATCGGAGGATGCGTTCACGACCTTCATGGACCTGTTACGCGCCACACTCGCGCGGGCGGTGCGCGACGCGGCGCGGGACCGCGCGGATGCGACCCAAGCCGGTCTACTCGGCGGCCGCCCGCTCGCCGGCTGGGTCGACGTGTGGCACGCCCTCACGCGGATTCAGCGCGAAACGGAGGATCTCTACCTCGATAAGCGGCAGGCGCTGCTCGACAGCTTCGCGCTGATCGCGGGCGATCTGGTCTGAGCGCGCGAGCGACTCAGGGCGAGAATCCCACGCCAAGGTCCGACGACATGGTCGCGTCTGCACGTGGACGCGCCTGCCGTGAGGGACGGGGCGGAGCGACCGCTCGTTGTATCGCTATCGTGCCGACACCTATGATTCCACTGTGATGTGTACACGCTGAGCAACCTGTGGCGGGCCGCGCGGTATCAGCATCGAGATGACGGATTTGCTGGAGCACAAGGTCTGAGGGCCGCATATCGACGCGAATCGGATCGGCGTCGCGGGCCACTCGCAAGGCGGTTTCACTGCGCTTTGGATCGGCGGCGCCGGAGGTCAATCCGGATCTGTACTTCGCTTATCAGACCGGCTGGACGAACAACCCGGTGGTGCCGGTCTATCTGCGCGCAGAGCTGCCACTCGATGCGGGTCCCGCGCGCGGTGCACGACAGTCGGGCGCCCTGGCGATGGCGCCCGCCGATCCGCCGGCATTCGGAATGGACGAGGCCGGCCTCGGGCGGCTGATAATCCCGACCTACATCAGCGTCGGTGCCAGAGATACGCAGGCCCGCCGAAGGAAAACGCTGAGTGCGCCGCAAAATATGTTCCGCACGCGCAGTTCGACGTGCTGCCGAGGCTTGGTCGATGACGAGATCTTCCTCGATGAGTGCGATCAGTTCGGTCCAGATATCTGGCCCGGGGCCTCCATCGACGCTCCCGGCGTCGACCGCAATGAGTTGCACGAATATATCGGGACCACCGTGTTGCAGTTCTTCGACAAGAATTTGGGCGTGTGGCGGGCGAGCGCAGACTGATCCTGCGAAGGATGCTCGGGCCGTGACCGGAGCAACCGCGGCTGACGGCTTGCGCGTCGGCCGGCTTCGGCACCGTGATGCCGGCCCTCTGGCATGGTGGAGCGCGTGACGGGTAGAAGGGTCCGATCCATCCGCACGCGAAGGTCCGATGCCCCGGAAATTCTACATCACGACGCCGATCTACTACGTGAACGGGTCGCCGCATGTTGGCCACGTCTACACGTCGATCGCGTGCGACGTGACGGCGCGGTTCAAGCGGCTCGACGGATATGACGTGCGTTTTCTGACCGGCACCGACGAGCACGGGCAGAAGGTCGAGAAGGCGGCGGCGGACGCCGGCGTCGATCCGCAGACCTTCACCGACCGCGTGTCGAAGGAGTTCCGCGAGGTCGCTGATCTCGTGGGAATTTCCTACAACGACTTCATCCGCACCACCGAACCGCGCCACAAGATCGGCTGCGCCGCGCTGTGGCAGCGCATCGCGGCAAACGGCGACATCTATCTCGGGCATTATGAGGGCTGGTACGCGGTCCGCGACGAGGCGTATTATGGCGAGGACGAGATCACGACGGGCCCGAACGGCCAGAAGATCGCGCCGACCGGCGCGCCCGTCGAATGGGTGCGCGAGCCGAGCTACTTCTTCAGGCTCTCCGCCTATCAGGGCAAGCTATTGGCTTTATACGAAAGCCAGCCGGATTTCGTCGCACCCAATGCACGGCGCAACGAAGTGCTCAGCTTCGTTCGCAGCGGCCTGCGCGACCTCTCGATCAGCCGCAGCAGTTTTACGTGGGGCGTCCCCGTGCCCGACGATCCCCAGCACGTGATGTACGTCTGGCTTGACGCGCTGGCGAACTACATCACGGCGCTCGGCTACCCCGATACGGAAGCGCCGAACTGGCATTACTGGCCGGCCGACGTACACGTTGTCGGCAAGGAGATCGCGCGCTTTCACGCGGTCATCTGGCCCGCGATGCTGATGTCCGCCGGCGTCGAACTGCCGAGGCGCGTCTATGCGCATGGCTGGTGGACGTTCGACGGCGAGAAGATGAGCAAGTCGCTCGGCAACGTGATCGACCCGCACGCGATCGTCGCGGCCTACGGCGTGGATGCGTTCCGCTTTTTCGTGCTGCGCGAGGTTCCGTTCGGAAACGACGGAGATTTCAGCAAGCGCGCGCTGGTGTCGCGGATGAACGTCGAGCTCGCCAACGATCTCGGCAACCTCGCGCAGCGCTCGCTGAGCCTGATCGCACGCAACTGCGACGGGCGAATTCCCGCCCGGGGGCCACAGACCGAAGACGACGTCACGCTGCTCGCGGCCGCCGAGGCGCTGCCGCAGCTCGTGCGGGAGCGGATCGACCGGCTTGCGTTCGGTGACGCGCTCGAGGAAATCTGGAAAGTCGTGCGGCAGAGCAACGGCTATATCGACCGGCAGGCACCCTGGGCGCTGCGCCGGACCGATCCGACGCGCATGGGGTCGGTTCTGCGCGTGCTGACGGATGTGCTGCGGATCGTCGCCACGCTGCTGCAGCCGTTCATGCCGGGCAGCATGGCGAAGATGCTTGACCAGCTCGGCGTCGCCGCGGATGCGCGGACGATCGCGGCGCTCGCGCACCCCTTCGCCACAGGAACGACGCTGCCCGCGCCTGCCGGCGTGTTCCCGCGCTATGTCGAGGACGCGGCGTAACGCCGATGCTCGTCGATAGCCACTGCCATCTCGACTACTACACGGCCGATGAATTGCCGGCGGTGCTCGCGCGCGCGGCCGGAGCTGGCGTCGGCGCGATGGTGACGATCGGCACGCGGATCGGCCAGTCCGTGCAGATCCGCAAGATCGCCGACGCGCACACGAACATCTGGTGCACGGCCGGCGTACATCCGCACAACGCGGGCGAGGGGCCCGCGCCGGAGCCGGAGAAGCTCGCCGCCATGACGGCGCATCCGAAGGTGATCGGCGTCGGCGAGTCCGGTCTCGACTACTTCTACAACAGGGCGCCCCGCGAGGCGCAGCAGGCGAGCTTTCGCGCGCATATCCGCGCGGCGCGGCTGGGTGGCGTGCCGCTCGCGATCCACGCGCGCGACGCCGACGACGACATCGCCGCGATCTTGCGCGAGGAGCGAGAGGAAGGCGGCGAGTTCCTGTTCCTGCTGCATTGTTTCAGCTCGGGACGCGCGCTCGCCGAAGCCGCGATCGCAATGGGTGGCTCCATCAGCTTCTCCGGCATCCTGACATTCCCGAAATCGACGGAGCTGCGCGAGATCGCGCGCGACGTGCCGGAGGATCGGCTGCTGGTCGAGACGGACGCGCCGTATCTCGCGCCGGTGCCGTATCGCGGCAAGCGCAACGAGCCGGCCTGGGTCGCGAACACCGCGGCGAAGCTGGCCGAGGTGCGCGGGATGAGCGCGGAGGCGATGGCGGACCTGACGACGCGGAATTTCCGACGGCTGTTCGCGAAGGCGGCGTAGGCGCGTCGTGCGTTGAAAGTGACTCTCCTCGGCACCGGCGGATCGGCCGGCGTGCCGCAAATCGGCGGGCGGGACGGGCGAGGGGACTGGGGCGCGTGCGACCCGACCGAGCCGCGCAACGTGCGCACGCGCGCGAGCATCGTGATCGACGGGGAGGGCGGCACGCTGCTCGTCGACACCACCCCCGACATGCGCGGCCAGCTCATCGCCTGCGCGGTCCGGCAGGTCGATGCGATCCTGTTCACGCACGCGCATGCCGACCACATCGCCGGGCTCGACGACATCCGCATCCTCAACCGCATCGTCGAACGTCCGCTCGACGCCTTCGCGACGCAGGCGACCATCGATCAGCTCGTCACCCGATTCGATTACGCGTTCAAGCCGTGGCAGCCGCCCGGGTTCTTCCGCCCCGTGATCGTGCCGCGCGCGGTGTTTCCCGGCGACACGATCGAGGCCGCGGGACTGCGGATCGCGCTGTTCGACCAGGACCACGGCTTCACCCGATCGCTCGGTCTCCGGGTCGATTGGTTCGGCTACTCGACCGATGTGGTCGATCTCGACGACGCAGCGTTCGCGGCGCTCGACGGCATCGATACATGGGTCGTCGACTGCTTCCAGCGCGCGCCGCATCGGACGCATGCGTGGCTCTCGCGGGTGATCGGCTGGGTCGAGCGCCTGAAGCCGCGCCGCTCCGTGCTGACGCATATGGGCGGCGACATGGACTTTGCTGCGCTGGTCAAACGCCTGCCGTCCGGAATCGAGCCCGGGTTCGACGGACAGGTGCTCGAGCTCAGCCTTTGACGGTCCCGGCGCAGGCGCGGCCGCGATCGGAAGCTGGATGCGAGCCACCGTCCCACGGCCGAGCTCGTTGCCGATCGTGATGCGGCCACCGGACCTGGTTGACGAAGCCGTCTTGTAGATCTCCTCGTGAACGGTCCTCTGCCCCATTCGCTCTCTCGACCTCGACTGTGCCGCCATAACGCTCGAATGAGGTGTTTCCACGAGTTGCTCGCGGCGGCCATGTGCGCTCCTTCCGGCACGGCGCAACATCTGAGGGATACGCGTGTTTAGAGAGGGACCGTTCGCGGGATCGGAGCATCTGGTGACTGAACGAAAGGTCCTGCTCGTCGAGGACGAGTTCCTGATCCGGCTGGTCCTTGCCGAAGTCCTCAGCGATGCCGGTTATGTCGTAACGGCCGCGGTGACCGCTGATGAGGCCGCCTCGCTGCTCGACGGCGCCGGTACGTTCGACGTCGTGGTGACCGACATCCAGACGCCCGGGCAACTGGACGGCATCGGTCTCGCGCGGCGCGTGCGGCAGCGCGACCCTGACATGCGCGTGGTCTTCATGACCGGACGCCCCGACGCGATGCGCTCGGCCGGCAAGCTCGGACCGCGGGATGCGTTCATCGCCAAGCCGTACGGCCCCTCCGATGTGGTACGCACGCTGGACCGCCTGCTCGCGAGCTAGGCGGCCGCCAAGTCAGGACACCGCAGGTGTGCAGACGTTCGTCTCCTGCGGGTCGATCTCCGTCGGCCTTTTTCCGGGCGTGGTGTCGACCAGGAAAAACCGGGTGAAGTTGTCGCTCGCATAGGCTTCGAACTCACGGCCCGCGACGTCCGCAATCGCTCCTCCGACGCCGAACGACTTCGTTCGCACCTGACCGTCCGGATCGCGCACGACGATGTGACCGCACAGGGCATAATGATGCGCGGTCCTATCGTCGGGAACCGTGATCGGGATCGTGACGTCCCGCTCGTTGCGGTCGAGGCGGAAGGACCGGACCAGTGTGCAGTCGATATAGAGGGTGGTGACCTCCGCAACCTCGTCGACCGCGAGCCGGTCGCGGATCCGGAAGCTGACTTCGTCCGCCCAAGCGCAGGGCAGGACGAAGGTCACGGCGAGCAGACTTAGCAGGCCGGCGACGTGCGGTGATCGCATGGCGGGTCTCCCGAGCAGAGGCGCCGCGCGCACTGGACGCGGCGCGGCCGCCGCTGCCTTCTAGCAGCATGAGCGCCGCCGCAACTCCGAAACCCGCCGAGTCGGTGCCGGTGGGGGTCGCGCTCGGCGTGCTCGCCTACGGGCTGTTCAGCATTCACGACGCGGCGATCAAGTGGCTGGTTGCGGATCTGCCGATTTGGCAGGTGTTGTTCATGCGCAGCTTCGTGATCGTCACGGGATGCGTATTGGTCGGACGCTCTCGGCTGCTCGCGCGGGCGCGGGCGACGCCGCTCAAGCGGGCGCTGGCGCTCCGCGGCGCGATCACGCTGGCGGCGTGGCTGTGCTACTACACCGCGTCGCGAAGCCTGCCGCTCGGGCAGTTGACATCGCTCTATTTCGCAGCGCCGCTGATCGTGACGCTGATGGCTGCGCCGCTGCTGGGTGAGCGCGTGACGCGCAATCGCTGGGCGTCGGTCATGCTGGGGTTCGTGGGCGTGCTGGTGGCCGCGAACCCGCGCGGCATGTCGGCTTCGCTGCCGGCCTTGCTGGTGCTGATCGCGGCAACGCTCTGGGGCTACGGCATCGTCTTGCTGCGGCAGATCGCGCGGATGGAATCGTCGCTGCTGCAGATGTTCTACGTAAACGGCTTGTTCACGGTCGCGACCGGGGTGGGCATGGCGCTGACCTGGCGCACGCCGCCGCTGGCGTCGGTCGCGCTCGCGGGCGTGACTGCGGTGCTGGGCGGGCTCGGCCAGTACACGCTGTTCGAGGCGATCCGGCACGCGCCGGCGTCGGTGATGTCGACGGTCGAGTACACCGCGCTGTTGTGGGCCTTCGCGCTTGGTTTCGTGATCTGGGGCGACGTGCCGGTCCTCGGCGTATGGATCGGCGCCGCCCTGATCGCGGCCGCGGGCTGTCTGCTCGTGCTCACTGAACGCCGTCGCGCCGGCCATTCTGCGCGCGTTGTCGAGTTGCCATAATATATCTTCTGCGGCATTAGCGCGCGTGAGGGGGAGGCGTTCGCCGCAAATTCTTTCCTCCCGCTCGCCTCCTGTGCCCGCGCGATCGTTGGCGATCGCATCCTCGAGGTCGGCCATGGCGAGATGGACGATCCCATGGCAGCGCAGCCGCGGCGCACGCGCGGCGTCGGCACGATCCGCGAGGACAGCGCATTGCATGCCTGGGCGGCACGCGGGCGTAGAGCGCGAGCAATCGCCCATGCCCCGCCTCGAAGTTCCAATCGAAGCAGGATGCGAATTCCTGCGGCACGCACCTTGACGGGAACCGGCGATCTCGTCCCACGGCAGCCGTGTCGTGGTCCTTGTCATTCGCGAACGAGGATCCGATGCTCGCGCGGCATAGCCGCGAGGGTCCTCGCGATCTGAAGAAAGGACGGCAGATGGACGCACCAGCCCCCGAGAACCGCCTGCCTCCTGTGCTCACTGGCCGCAAGGTGTTGGTGATCGGCATCGCCAATGACAAGTCGATCGCGTGGGGGTGCGCACAGGCGATGCGACTGGCTGGGGCCGACCTGGCAATAACGTATTTGAACGAGAAGGCGCGCCCACATGTCGAACCGCTCGCGCGCGCGGTAGACGCGTCGATGTTTCTCCCGCTCGAAGTGCGCGACCCAGTCCAGATGGACGGTCTGTTCAAGGCGATCGCGGCGCAGTGGGGTAGGCTCGATGTATTGGTCCACTCGATCGCGTTCGCACCAAAAGAGGCGCTGCAGGGCAGGGTCACCGACTGTCCGAGGGACGGCTTCCTCACCGCGATGGACGTTTCGTGCTGGTCGTTCCTCGATCTTGCGCGCCGGACCGAGCCGCTGATGACACAGGGCGGGACGATGATCACGATGAGTTACCTCGGCGCGAACGAAGTCGTCGAAAATTACGGTATCATGGGACCGGTGAAGGCCGCGCTGGAGTCAGCGGTCCGGTATGTCGCGACGGAACTCGGCCCGAAGGGTATCCGGGTGCACGCGGTCAGCCCAGGCCCCCTGGCGACTCGCGCGGCTTCCGGCATCCCCGACTTTGACGAACTGATGAACAAGGTGGTTGTGCGCGCACCGGCACGGCGCTTGGTAACGACCGAGGAAGTCGGTGCTGCCTGCGTGTTCCTGGCCAGCCCCTATGCGGCGGCGATGACCGGAGAGACATTATACATAGACGGCGGCTACCACATTCTCGGATGAGCCACCGGCGGCTGCGGCTCGGCGTTCCTCAGCTGGTCATGACGCGCTTCGTGGGCGGTCGCGAGCTGTGGCCGCTGATGGGGCTGATCATCAACCTGCGCCGCGCCGACCGCCGCTTCAAGTCGCTGGTCGCGAACGACGCCGGATGACGACTTCCTCTCCGTCGGCGCTGCGCAATCGCGATCCGATCCTATCGGTGCTGCGTACCGCACTCCCGTCGCGCGGTCTTGTCCTCGAGATCGCCAGCGGGACCGGCGAGCACGTCACCCACTTCGCCCGCACGTTCCCCGCCGTGACATTCCAACCGACCGACCTCGATGCCGCGGCCCGCGCGGGCATTGATGCCCGTACGGCGGCTGACGGCGCCGTCAATGTCCGTACCGCGCTCGCCCTCGACGCTGCAGGCGATGACTGGCCCGTCCGCCATGCCGACGCGATCCTCTGCGTCAACATGATCCACATCTCGCCCTGGGCCGCCACCGAGGGCTTGGCGCGCGGGGCCGGACGCGTGATCGCACCGGGGGGCGTGCTGTTCCTCTACGGCCCTTACCGGCGCGCCGGCGCGCACACCACGCCGAGCAACGAGGCGTTCGATCGTTCGCTGCGCGAGCGCAACCCTTCCTGGGGCGTCCGCGATCTCGAAGCGGTGTCGGCGCTCGTGCGCGCGCAGGGCTTCTCCAGTCCGGAGATTCACGAGATGCCAGCCAACAATCTCTCGCTGGTGTTCCGGCGCGCGACGTCGTGACCGTCCGGAACGGCGCAGAGGCAGAGCTTCGGCGGCTGCTCGACATCATGGCGGCGCTGCGCGATCCGGGGCACGGCTGTCCGTGGGACCGGGTGCAGGATTTCGACAGCATCGCGCCGTACACGATCGAGGAAGCCTACGAGGTCGCAGACGCGATCGCCCGGCGCGATTTCGCGGCCTTGCCTGATGAGCTGGGCGATCTGCTGTTTCAGGTCGTCTACCACGCCCGGATGGCGGAAGAGGACGGCCGCTTCGCCTTCGCCGACGTGGCCCGCGCCATCGCCGACAAGATGGTTCGGCGCCACCCGCATGTGTTCGGCGAATCGGCGACCCGCGACGCGGGAATGCAGCGGGCCGCATGGGAGGACCAGAAGCGCGCCGAGCGGGCGTTGCGGACGGAGCAAGGCGTCCTTAAGGGCATCCCGGCAGGGCTCCCTGCCCTCACCCGGGCGCAGAAACTGACCGGTCGGGCGGCACGCGTCGGGTTCGACTGGCCGGACGCCGGGGCGGTGCTCGACAAGCTGGAGGAGGAGGTGGCGGAATTGCGGGCGGAACTCGCGGCGGCTGATCCGGCGCGGCTCCGCGATGAGGTCGGCGACATGCTGTTCGTGCTCGCCAATCTCGCGCGCAAGCTCGATCTCGACCCGGAGGCATGCCTACGTCATGCAAACGCGAAGTTTTCGCGTCGGTTCGGGGCGGTCGAAGCCGAACTCGCGGCACGCGGGCGGTCGCCCGAGGACGCCACGCTCGACGAAATGGAAGCTGCCTGGGTCCGCGCGAAAGCGGCCGAGCGCGCCTGAGCGTCAGGCGCCCACGAAACCGGCGGCGAGGGCCAGTCGCACCGCGTCGGCCAGACTGCGGCAGGCGAGCTTCTCCATCACGTTGGCACGGTGGATCTCGACCGTGCGCGGCGAGATGCCGAGCTCGTGTGCGATCACCTTGTTCGGACGGCCATCGATCAGCAGCTTCAGCACGTCGCGCTCCCGCGGCGTCAGCACGGCGATGCGCGCGAGTGCCGCGTCGACCTGCAACTTCTGCTGGCGGCCGTCCTCGAAACGGGCCAGGGCAGTCGTGACAGCGCGCAGCAGATCGTCGTCGGAGTAGGGCTTCTCGACGAAATCGACGGCGCCGGCCTTCATGGCGCGAACGGCCAATCCGACATCGCCGTGACCCGTGACGACGATGACCGGCATCGGGAAGCGCCGCCGCTGCAGGTCTTCCTGCAGCTCGAGGCCGTCCATGCCGGACATGCGGATGTCGACGATGAGGCAGCCGGGCTTCGCGCGGCCGATCGCACCGAGGAACGCCTCAGCCGATTCGTATGTCGCTGTGGCGTAGCCGAACGACACCAGGAGGAGTGCGAGCGAGCGGCGGACGGCTTCGTCGTCGTCGACGACGTGCACCACCGGACCCGTGGTTTTTGGGGATGACGGCGCGTATGTGCCGGTCGGGGCGTCGAACGTCATTGGGTCGTTGTCTCCAGAGCGGGGTGGGGGAAGTGCGTCGGTGCGGGTGGCAGGAGGATCCGGAATCGAGCGCCGCCACCCGGATTGGCGCTCGCGCAAAGTGTGCCGCCGTGGCCCTCGATGATGGTGCGGCAGATCGCGAGCCCGATCCCCATCCCGAGCGCCTTATTGCTCGCGAAGGGCTGGAACAGGCGATCGACCATGTCGGGCGCGATGCCGGGCCCATTATCGGCAACGACGATCTCGATGCCCGCAGCACTCGTGCTGCAGGCGACCTCGATCCGGCCGCCCGGCGCGTCGTCGATCGCTTCGGCGGCGTTGCGGATCAGGTTCAGGAGCACCTGCTGCACCTGCGTCCGGTCCACCAACGCGCACGCCTGCGTGGCGGGGACGCGGACCGTCAATTGGGAGGCGCGGGTTGCGCGATCGGTGCGGGCGACGTCGCAAGCCTCGCGGATGAGGTCCGCCATATCGTCGAGCTTGAGGTCCGCCTCCCCTCGCCCGACGAACTCGCGCAGGCGACGGACGATGGCGCCGGCCCGCAAGGTCTGGCCGACAGCGTCGGTCACAGCACCGCGCGCGAGCTCGAGCGCTTTGGCGTCCGGGGGTGATCGGGAGAGCAGGCGAGCGGCGGCGTTGAGGAAGTTGGTGGCGGCGGCGAGCGGCTGGTTGAGCTCGTGCGCGAGTCCGCTCGCCATTGCGCCCATGGCGGAGAGCCGGGCGGCGCGGAGCAGTTCGCCCTGCACGGCGGCGAGGCGCTGCTCGGCGCGCGTGGCGTCAGTGATGTCGTGGACGACGGTAACAACGCCCGCGATCGCGCCCGCCGCATTGCGCCAAGGCGTCTTGGTTACCAGAAAGCTCGAGAGGACGCCGTCCAGGCGCTGCCACTTGAACTGGCGCCGGCGCGGCTCGCCGGTCGCGATCACTTCGCGGTCGAGCTGTTCCGCGATCTCCGCGTCCGGCACACCGTCGAGATCGACGCAGCGTCGTCCTAGCAGCTGCCATTCGTCGCGGTTCATGAACGGGAGGAGCAACGTTGCGCGATTGGTCAGGACGTAGCGGAGATCGAGGTCCTTGACGAGGATCTGGTCGGCGGTCGCGTTCACGACGGACGCCAGGATCTCGTGGCCGGTCCGCGCTTCGTTCAACGCGAGCCGTTCGGCGGCGGCGCGCCGGCGCACGACCCGCTCTGCGCGAACGAGATTCTCGTGCAAGTTATTGAACTCGGCGATGAACGACGTGGGCACGTCCGCGATCGTCTCGCCGCCGCCGACGATCGCCTGCGCGGCTTCGCTGAGGCGGCGCAGCGGCCGCGTGAGCCGCGTGCCGATCAGGAACGAGCCCGCGAGCGCCATGCCGATGCAGATCAGCGCGATGATCGTCACGACCTCGAACGGGCGGCGGATCGTCTCGTCGAAATCCGCCTCCGGCTCGCAGGCCAGCAGTACGAAGCCGGGGGCGTGCGGAATGCTCGCCTGCGCCAGTACGATCGGGATGCCGTCGAGCTCGGCGCGTGCGATTTGGCGGCCAGGCGCTCCCGGCAGCACGGTGCCGAGAATTGCCGCGCCGCCGTGCCACGGCGGCCCCTGCCCGTCCAGCACGCTTCCGTCCGGAGCGGCGAGTCGGACATCGATGTTGCCGCGCGATGCGCGCGCCAGCAGCCCGGCCAGCCAATCGTGCCCGAGCGAAAGCTGAATCACGTACGTAACCGCCCCGGCCTGCTCGACCGGCACGAAGATATGAATGCCAGCGAGCGGGTCCTGCACGACCACGGGCGTGCGGTCCGAGGCGCTGGCCCGCACCGTGGTCGCGGCGTGCCCCCGGGAATCGGGTCTGAATCTTGGACCGCACCGGCGATGAGCGATCCATCCGCCCGCCAGAGCGCGACCGGAGTCCGGAAGGTAGCGGCGAACACGCGTGCATCGCGGGCGAAGCTTTGGGCCAGCTCGGCAGGATCCTGCAGACCCGCGAGAATGCTGGCGCTCGCGATCAGCCGCGCGATCTCATTGTCCAGGATTTCTGCGGCGCCGGCGGCCCGATCGATCAGCTCGGTCTTGTGCAGACTTGCGGCCAGATTCACGCCGCCGACCGCGGCGACCGTTTGCAACCAGAGCGGTGGGAATAGCGCCGCCGCGACGAACAGCACGAGCGTGATGCGCAATCCTCGTGGGCGCCTGAGCGCAGCGGCGGCGCGGCGCAAACCGGCGGCGGCCCGTTGCCGCAAGCGCGAACGAGCGAGCAACCCGGCGGCGGAGGAGCTGATCATCTCTTCGTCGCGGTCCAAAGCTGTCTGATCCTAGCCGTTCGCTTCGGAATAATGGCTAAGTGATACCACGTATCCGCGATAGCTCCGCCGTATTCGGCATCGCCGCGCACGGGTCATTTCGCAACTCGCAAATCCGGCGTGCGTTGATCTCGTGCCGTCCCCATGGAGAACTCAACAAATGACACTGCGCCGAGTGACGACCATCGCGTTGGCAGCGACCTTCGCGGCTTCGCCGGTCCTCGCACAGACGAGTTCGAGCAGCGCTGCACAGACGACGCCGGGCTCCACCGGCACCAGCGCCGCCCAGAACCCCGCAGCCGGCACATCCGGCTCCACGATCGGCAACGCGCCGTCCGACGCCGGCACGACCACCACGAACGGCACTCGGGGCGTCGCGACCACCGGGCCGACCGGAACAACGCCGGCCCACACGGCGAATACCACGACCGGGAATAATCCCGGCGCCGTGAACGCCAACACCACCACCCCCTCGGATCGAAATCCCGTGCTCGCCGACAACGGCGATGTACGCGTTGGCAAGCTGATAGGGTCGAGCATCTACAACGATAAGGGCGACAAGATCGGCTCCGTCGATGACGTGCTGGTCGCTGCCGACCAGAAGGCAACTCACGTTATCCTCTCGATCGGCGGCTTTCTCGGCATGGGCGCCAAGCTTGTGTCGGTGCCGTACGACCAGCTGAAGTTCGGCGACACCAATGCGAAGAGCGAAAACCGAGTGATGCTTCCGGGCGCCACGCGCGACGCGCTGAATAACATGCAGGAGTTCCACTACACGAACACGAACGGCTGATCATGAGGAGCGCCCCGGCCAGCACCCGGGGCGTTCCTTCTCTGTCGGTCCTGGGAACGCGCGTCGATCGGTCCCTCAATCCAGTAGACGATCAGTCCCGTCGATCGGTGTCATGGTCGTATCGCTATCATCGGGCTGCAACAAGAGCGAGCAGCTTGGTCAGCTGGTCATCGCCGCCCGGATCTCCCCCGTTCGAGCGAGAACGCTCATCGCCACCGCGTCGCCCGACCGTTGCAGCACCACGTCGATGCGCGCGCCCGGGAGCGACAACCCGCGCAGGGTGACCCGATCGGTGAAGCGCGGCAATGCCGGGCGGTCGAAATGCACGACGCGGCGCGCGGTGTCGAAGGAAATGCCCAGGCACGACTGCAGCAGACTCAACGGCGCGGCGGCGGCCCAGGCCTGGGGCGAGCACGCGGCGGGATAGAAGGTCGGCCCCTGCCCGGGCCTGCGCGGGAAACCGCACACGAGCTCCGGCAGCCGGCGCAGGTCGATATACGCGCTCGCGTCGAACAACCCCTCCAGCAGCCGGGCGGCTTGCGCGCGCATGCCGTAGCGACCGAAGCCGAGCGCGAGCATCGCATTGTCGTGCGGCCAGACCGAACCATTGTGGTACGACATCGGATTGTAGCGCGGCTCGCCGGCGGCGAGCGTCCGCACGCCCCATCCGGAACAGAAGTTGCTGCCGAGCAGCTGCGCGGCGACCGCACGGGCCTTCTGCTCGCTCGGGACGCCCGCGATCAGCATGTGTCCCGCGTTCGAGGTGCGGACGAGGCAGGGCCGCTTGTCGCGGTCGAGCGCGAGCGCATAGGTGCCGATTGCATCACTCCAGAAATGCTCGTCGATCCGCTCGCGCAGTGTTTGCGCCTGGTGTTCCAGCGTCTCCGCACGTATGTCATGGCCCAGAGCGCGCGCGATGCCGGCCGCGGCAAGCCGCGCCGCATACACGTAGGCCTGTACCTCGCAAAGGGCGATCGGTGCGACCGCGGTGCCGCCGTCAGCATGGAACACGGCGTCGTAGCTGTCCTTCCACCCTTGGTTCGCCAGGCCCTTGCTCGTCCTGCGAAAATACTCGACGAAGCCGTCACCATCTCGGTCGCCGAAAGCGTCGATCCAGTCGAGTGCCGCGAGGATGTTCGGCCACAGCTGGCGCATGGCGAGGATATCGCCGGTCCGCTCGAAATAGGCGCCCGCCAGCATAACGAACAGCGGCGTCGAATCGACGCTCCCATAGTAGCGCCGGTACGGAACTTCCCCAAGTTCCGCCATCTCGCCGTGGCGGAGCTCATGCAGGATCTTGCCTGGCTCGGCGTCCGCCACGGCGTCGACCGCCGTTGCCTGGTTGGCGGCGAGAAAGCCAAGCACGCCGCGCGCCATGGCGGGATCCATCCAGAGCATCATCAACGCGGTGACCAAGGCATCGCGTCCGAACGCGGTGCTGAACCAAGGGATGCCCGCATACGGGTAAGGCCCGTGCGCCGTTTCCGTCGCCAGCATGTAGAGGTCGGCAACGGAACGACGCACGGTCTCGTTGAACACGTCATTGTCGGTTGCGATCGCGGCCGCACGACCCGACGAAGAATGGAGCGCGCGTCGCGCATCGCGGAGCCCGACATAGAACCGCACGAGCGGGGGGCGGCCGATGTCCTCGCTGTCGCACGTGATATCGAGATGGACGACGCACCGCCCGCCCGGGGGCAGCTCGAGCACAAACACCGCGCGGTCCGGCTCGAGCGCTTGCGGCACCGGGAAAAAACGCAGCAGGGTCGTGCGGCGCAGGTCGTCGAGCCCGGTGTACGCGAGCAGCACCGAATCCTTGCCGACGCGCGGCGGATGGATCTCGCCCCGGCGCGGCCGTTTTCGGCCGCGAACCTCGAAGAGATCTGCGAAATCCGCGGCGAAACGGAACTCGAGGGGGATCCGCTGCGGCCGCTCGCCGAAGTTGCGGGCAGCGATCCGTTCGAAGCACGATCCATCGAACACGAATTTCGTCCGGCGAAGGTGGACGAGATTGCGGTCGACGATTTCGCCGTCGACACTGGTCATGTCGGGCGACGTCAGGTCGCAGGTCAGAGTCGCGTTGTCGTCGCGCATGGTCGAGCTGAGCAGCATCGGCGCGCCCCCGCCGACATGCATATCGAACCGCGAGAGATAGCGCGTGTCGCGGTGATAGACTCCCTCCGGTACGCGCGGGCCCGGCGGGATGTTCCCGCTTGCGTCGAACATCGCGAACGTATCGCCGTGCTTGAGGGTCCGCGGCCGGCGTTCCTGCAGGCTCTCGGTCGCGCCGATCCCGAACGGCAGCGCCGCCGCTGCCGGCGCGCTCGTTGCAAAGGAGAGGGGCGCTTCCGGTGGGGCGCTCGGCGGTCGTTCGTCCATGTCTCTTGCCTTTCCGCCAGATCAGTTTTCCGCGAAATGCAGAATTGCCGATTCGATCACGCCGCCGTCGCGCGGTTCAACGCTCCCGCGACGCGTAACGAATGTAGAACGGTGTTGTGACAATCGCCCGCATCCAGAGCTTCGCCTTTTCCGGAATCGACGCCCTGCCGGTCGAAGTGCAGATTCAAATCGCTGGAGGCGTGCCTGCGTTCCTCGTGGTCGGCCTGCCCGACAAGGCCGTGGGCGAGGCGCGCGACCGCGTTCGGGCCGCGCTGACGGCGATGGGGCTATCACTTCCGCCCAAGCGTGTCGTCATCAATCTCGCGCCCGCCGACCTGCTGAAGGAAGGCAGCCACTTCGACCTGCCGATCGCGCTTGCGGTGCTGGCGGCGATGGACGTCATACCACGCGACGACGCCGCGCGTTTCGCGGCCCTCGGGGAGCTGTCGCTTGATGGGACGCTCAACCCCGTCGCCGGCGTACTGCCCGCCGCGATTGGCGCCTCCGCGCGCGACCTCGGCCTGATCTGCCCGGCCGCGGTCGGCGGCGAGGCGGCCTGGGCCGGCCGCATCGCAGTGCTGGCCGCACCCGACCTGCTGTCCATAATCAACCACTTCCGCGGCACGCAGCTGCTCGAACCGCCCGAGGCAGCGGGAGTTGCGCAGCCGAGCGCGATCCCGGACCTCGCCGAGGTCCGGGGGATGGAGACGTCCCGGCGGGCGCTCGAGATCGCCGCTGCGGGTGGACACAACATCATGCTGATCGGGCCACCCGGCTCGGGCAAGTCGATGCTCGCCGCGCGTCTGCCCGGCCTCTTGCCGGACCTCACACCCATGGAGGCCCTCGAGGTCAGCATGATCCACAGCGTCGCGGGCATGCTGGAGGGAGGCCGCCTGCTGATGCGCCCGCCGTTTCGAGAGCCGCACCACAGCGCCAGTCAGGCGGCGCTGACCGGCGGCGGCCACCGCGCGCGGCCCGGCGAGGTGAGCCTCGCGCATCGCGGGGTGCTGTTCCTCGACGAGCTGCCCGAGTTCCCACGGCAGGCGTTGGAGGCGCTGCGGCAGCCGATGGAGAGCGGGCGCACGACGGTTGCGCGGGCATCCGCGCATGTCACCTACCCCGCGCGCTTCCAGCTCGTCGCCGCGATGAACCCCTGCCGCTGCGGCCATCTCGGTGACGCCCTGCGCGAGTGCGGAAAGGCGCCGCGCTGCGGCGAGGATTACCAGGGTCGGATCAGCGGCCCGCTGCTCGACCGCATGGACATCGTCGTGGAGGTCATGCCGATCTCGCCGAGCGAGCTCGCGCGCGCGCCTGCGGGAGAAACGACCGCCGTCGTCGCGGACCGAATCGCGTCGGCGCGATCGGCGCAGCGGACACGATATGGCGGCGACGGGCCGCGTACGAATGCGGAAGCCGAGCTCGGCGTGTTGGCGCTTCACGCGGACGCGCTGGCGCTTGCGGAGCAGGCCGCGAACCGTCTCCGCCTCTCGGCGCGCGGGTTCACGCGTACGCTTCGCGTCGCGCGATCGATCGCCGACCTCGCCGGGGCGCCGTTGATCCGGCGGGCGGACGTGGCGGAGGCGCTCGCTTACCGCCACCGGCCGGCGAGCCGGAGCGACAGAGCGCCCATGGCGAAAGCTGCGCGACAGGTCCTCGACGTGTCCTGAGGACGGTCAATGCTGCATCTGCATGTTGCCCATGGCGCTCGCGGCGCCTGGCGCCTCCACCGTGACGGTCGTCGTCAGCGGCGGCGCATGCTCGAAGGTCAGGGTGAGCGGAAATGTCTGGCCGGCCGTGAGCGGCTGTTTCAGGCCCGTGAGCATGATGTGATAGCCCCCGGGTGACAGCGTCGCCGGCTTGCCGGGCACAATTTGGACGCCGCTGACCGGCCGCATCTTCATTACGGCGCCGTCGCGGATGCTTTCATGCACCTGCGCCGTCGCGGCGATGGGGGTGCTGACCCCGATCAGCCGGTCCGCGGGCCCAGACGTGGCAAGCGACATGTAGGCCGCGCTGGTCTTGAGCGGCGGCGGCGTTGCCCGCGCCCAGGCGTGGCTCACCGTGATCGGTTCCGGCGTGGCGGTGCTCGCGGTTTGCGCGAACGCGGCCGGCAAGCCAAGCGCCAGCGCGAGCGCGCATCCAATCAGAACTTGCCTCATCTCGATCTCCTATCACCTGCCCAGGAGCTGTGTTCGAACCTCGGGGGTGGCAAGCTACTACCCCGCGTTCGGCCCGGCGTGAAGCAAACCGCCGGAGCGCTGCCCGTTAGGTCGGTTCGACCTCAGGAGACCCGCTTGTGGCGGGCGATGCGAAGCGCGCGCGCGAAGAGAGCGAGTGCATAAAACTCGGATGCTCCGTGATCCCGGCGATACTTCAGCCGCATCCGACGGCGGCCTTCGCGTTGCAACCGCAGCTGCTCCGGCGGCGCGTTCGGCGCGTGCATCAGCGAGGGAAAGCCGATGCGGTAGTTCAGTGTCACGCGGTCGAGGAAACACGCGCCATAGGTGCGGATCACGCGTAGGTGGTAGTCGGCATCCTCCATCAGGCGGATCCCTGGATCAAATCCGCCGACGCCGACGACGCACTCGCGCCGTGCCACGCTCGCACTGCAGACGAGCAAGGGCAGATCGAACAGCATCTGGCCGGCGAACGCGAATCTCGGGCCGAACCGCGCGCACATGGTGGCGGTCCGCGCCGCTTCGGCGAAGAAGCGCCGCTCGTGCCGCAATTGCGCCTCCGGGCCGCGGCCGAACGGCTCGATCCGACCGAAGATGAGGCCGACGTCCGGGCGTCGGGCGAACGCGGCCACGACCGCCGCGTAGTGGTCCGCGGGTACAATGTCGTCATCGTCGAGGAAATGCACGAAGCGCCCGCACGCGCGTGGCCAAGCCAGATTGCGGACCACGCTCGGAACGCCGCCAGTCGGGTGCGGATTCCGCAAGTACTCGATCCGTGGGTCGCGCAGGCTTTCCACGACTGGCTTCGCACCGCCGTCCGGGCAGTCGTCGACCACCAAGACCTCAACCGTCGCATCAGCCTGTGCCCGTACACTCGCGATCGCCTCCGCAAGTTCCCGGTTGCGCCGGTAGGTCGGTATCACCACCGAGATGTCCACCGCCATATGCGCGTATCCCGGCCGCGACCTCAGGCGGCGACCAGGGATCGCACGATCCGCTCGCTCAACTCGCGCACATGCGGCCGGTGCATGATCGTGTAGTGATTACCGGTCACGACCTGCACGTCGATCGTGCCGCTAACGCAGGTCTTCCATCCGAGCGTGCCGTCGCTGCCGTATTCAGGCGGCCGATCTGATGCATTCAGCAACATGAGTCGGCCGGCATAGGGGCTTGGATTGTAGCGGTGCCAGGCTGCGAGCAGGATCAGTTCGTCGCTGCGGATCGCCTCCGGCACAGGCCGGTCGAGCCGGTCGAACACGGTGCGCGCAAGTTGCAATGCCGTCCGCTTGCATCGATGCCAGACGAAATCGAAGATGTCGCCGGCGATCCGGTCGAGTCTGCCGCTGACCAGGTTGCGGCGGTATTTGGCAATGCGGTCGGCGACGTAGGTGGCCTGAAACTGGCGGCGCTGCTCGGGCGACATGCTGCTCCGGAACGCCGGATGCAGCGTGTCGATCAGCGCGAGGAGGCCGACCTCTTCGCCCGCCCCAGATAGCAGCACCGCCATCTCGTAGACCACGAGGCCGCCGAAGGAGTGGCCGCACAGCCGGTAAGGACCGTGCGGCTGCCGCTTGACCACTTCCTGCACATAGATCGAGGCGAGGCGCTGGACGGTCGGAAATCCTTCGCTCGCGGCGAAGGGCGGAACGCCAAACACGTAGACGGGCTGGTCGTCGGGCAGCGCGAGCGCGAGGTCCTGGTAATCGAAAACGTCGCCTCCACCGGCGCAGACGCAAAACAGCGGCGGTCGTGCGCTCGCGACGCGGAACGGCACGATCCAGGCTTCAGTCCGCACCGGGTCACCAGCCGGAGTTGCCGTATCGTCCCG
This sequence comes from Acetobacteraceae bacterium, assembly GCA_036265085.1. Classification (GTDB taxonomy): domain Bacteria; phylum Pseudomonadota; class Alphaproteobacteria; order Acetobacterales; family Acetobacteraceae; genus DATAPS01. The sequence continues at coordinate 22,450 of DATAPS010000534.1, forward strand.
ATCCAGTCGTGGAACGTCAGGAGACATGGCGATGCGTGACTTCATTGTTTACCGCTTCACGTCTGCCGGCGCGGCCGTCACCCGGAATCGCTGCCGTAGAGCGTGCGCCATTCGGGAAACGCGCGCCCGAGCAACCGCGACAGCTGCTCGGTCTGCTGCCGCTGGACGGGTCGCAGCGAATTCACCACGTCCGCTGTGGCGGCATCGTGTCGCCGCACGGGCCTTGTCGCCAGCAGTAAACCGGTCTTCCGGACGACCTGGGGCAGATGGGGTGTCAGAAATCGGAAGGGCCGCGATTGCCGTAGACGGCGCAGAACACCGTAGC
>DATAPS010000535.1:0-21407 GCA_036265085.1 Acetobacteraceae bacterium
CGATCACCTGGTTCGTCCGTCCGGTGCTGACGAGCGCGCCCGCCAGCGTCAGCGGCTGCGCCGGCGTCGTGACGAAGACGTCGATATTGCCGGTGCTGGTGATCGGGCCGATCAGCGCCGGTCCCGCAGCACTGATCAGAACCGGACCGTTGGCGTTCAGCGATCCGTTGCCGCCGAAGGTGATCGCGTTGCTCGCCGCGTCGACGCCCGTCGCGATCATCGTGATGCCCGGTGTGGTCACCGGTGCATTCACCGTGATTCCGGCGCTGCTGTCGAGCGTCGGAATGCCGCGGGCGAACGATGCGCCGGGCGCCAAAACGAGGCCGGCGCTCGTGATCGTCGTGTTGTCGGCGGAAATCGTGCCAGCGACCGCAAGAGGTGTCGCGCTTCGCAGCGCGAACCTGCCGTCCGGCGCGGACACGCTGGACGATGCGAGGGTTCCGATTTGATTGACCAGACCGAGATCGACGTCGAGCGCGGACGCGATTCCCAGCGTGCCCACCGCAAGCGGTCCGGTCTGTACGAGCGTGCCTCCGATGTTCATTTGCAGCGACGGAACGGAAGTTCGACCGAGCGTCACAGAGCCGGACGTTGCGATGACGGCGTTGCCGTTGCCGGTGATCGATCCGGCAGCTCCGGTCGTGACGCCGCCAGGCCCCGCCGTGATCGTCAGAGATTGGATGGCGACGGGGCTGCCGATTGGCACATTGATCGCGACTGGTCCTGCGGCAGCGGCAAGATCGAGCGTCTGCGGTCCCAGTCGCGCGTCCACGGCGATGCCGCCGTCGCTGCTGATGCTGGCGGCATTCCCGAAGAGGGAACCTTCGATCTGAAGATCAGTGACGCTGTTGAGGGTCAAATTCGCGACGTTGTTGAAGAGTCCCCTCGCCTCGAGCGTGCTGATGCGGTTGGCCAGGGGAAGATCGACCAGGGCTGTCGTGCCGATACCGAAATTGCTGACGGTGATGGGACCGGTCTGCGTGATGGCGTCGCTCGCCGCGATGTCCAACGTCTGCGTGATACCGGTGAAATCGAGCGGTCCCAACTTCACCGCCGAGGCCATTGCCGCCTTGTCCGTCGCTCCGATCAGCAAGGCGTTGGATTTGATCACGCTCAGATCCGAAACGCCGAGCTGGAGAAGGCCCGCTGCGTTGACGCCGACGGGACCCTCCTGGGAGGCGGCGAGCTGCACATTCGGCGCGGAGATCGAGCCGCCCGCGAGCGACATCTCGTCGGCGGACAGCCCGATGACCCGGTTCGTTCCCCCGGTCGTGGCCAGCGCGCCTTGCAGCGTCAGCAGCTGTCCCGGCGCGGTGCCGACGAAGTAGATGTTCCCGCCGCTCGTGATGGGGCCGAGCGTCGCGGGTCCAGCCGCCTCGATCGCGACCGAGCCGCCTGCTGTGATCGGGCCGACGGTGACAGGGCCGGCGGAGAACATCCCGATGCTGCCGTTCAGGTAATCGATCGTCCCCGCTGCCGAGTTGATCCCACCCCCTGCCGCCCTGATCGTATCGATGTTCGCGATCGTCCCAGCAATGACGATACCCGCATTTGCCATGTCGAACGGCGTGCCGTTTTCACCGGCGTTGAGCGTTCCCCCGTTCGCGATGATCGATGCGCCGGCGTGCACGGCGATCGAGTTGCCGGCGAGCAGGGACAGGCCTCTCGGCGCGCTGATGCTGACGGCGCCGCCCGGATCGGCGATTCCGTTCACCACGAGGCTGTCCGTTGCGCTGAGCGTCACGTGCCCGGTGAGCTCGAGCGAATTGATGTTGAAATCAGAAACCGTCGCCGCCGCCGGAGACGTATTGAATGGGATGTCCGCAGTGCCGTCCAGAGACCCGGTTGGCCCCGCGCTATGGATGACCGTCAGTGACTGCGGATCGAGTAGGATCGCGCCGTCGGCGCCGTCAGCCCCGCGCGCGCTCACATCCACCGCGCCCAACCCGCCGAGCGTCGCGCCGGAAATCTCGACCGCCCCGCCGTCGCCGCCGCTTGGACCGCCGCGGGCCGTGATCGCCCCCGCCTGATCTGTCGTGCCGCTGCTCAACAGCGCCACCGTTCCGCCATTGCCGCGATTGCTTGCGTCGGCGGCGATCCGGGCTCCTTTCGCTACTTTCACCTGTTGCGAGACGAGCGTCGGCGTGACGCTCGGGCCACCGCTCGCACGCGCGAGCGTGGTCCCGATCGCGATCGTTCCGCCGCCGGCCGCCCCGGACGCAGTCACGCGTGCTTTCGGCGTGAGGATCACATCGCCGGTTCCGGCGATCTGGATCTTGCCGGCCGGCGTGTCCGGCGCGGTCCCGCGGGCGGCGAGGCTGCCATCCACGATCAGCGAACCGCCCGTGCCGCCGATCACGATCGTGCCTGTCTGACTGCCGGCGGTCGGCGCGCTGATCTTTCCGCCCGCCGTCACGAGCTTTTGCACCACTCCGTCCGCGGCGGAGGCCGTCAGCAGCACTGTACCCCCGTCGGCACGGATCGTGCCGGTGTTGGTGACGAGCGCGGCGGCGGACTTGCCGTTCTTTCCTGCAGGCGCCTGCCTCACCTGGCCGGTAACGTCGAACGAGACGAGGCCGTCGCCGTACAGGTCGAGCGTATGCGTCTCCGCACCGCCGAGCACGACATGCCCGAGCGTGGCGGTTATCACACCGGAATTGCGCACCTGCGGCGCGACGAGCGCGGCAAGTCCCGCCTCCCGAACGGTGATGCTGCCGGCATTGCTGATCTTCGCGCCCGGCTTGCCGGCCTGGTCGAACACCATCCGCCCCGCCATGAGGTTCGCGTCGCTGATGCCCGCCGTCGAGACGATGAAGCTCTGCGCACTTACCGAGGCGCCCTTCGTGAAGACGACGCCGGCCGGATTCGTGAGCACGATTTGGCCGTTCGCGGTGATGCGGCCGGCGATGTGCGACGGATCGGGGCTGTTGACGCGGTTGAGCGTGATGGAAGTGGTCGAAGGCTGCTGGAACTGGACTTGCTGCGCGCTGCCGACGTTGAAGCTGTTCCAGTTGATCGCGGCGTTCCGCGTGGTCTGGCTGATCGTTGTCGTGGTGGCATTGCTGGTGATGCTCGCCGCCCCGGCGACGACCTGGCCGCCTTGCGGGCGTGCGTTGGGCGCCAGTTGACCCCAGGCCGGAACGCCTGCGCCGACGGGGATGAGGAACGTACTGCCAAGCAACGCGGCGCGGCCGATGCGCGCGGCGCCGTCGCGCAACGAAGTCTTTGCGGTGTCAGGACACCGGGACATCCAGTTCCTCCGACGCGATGCTACGTGCGGCGGCAACGATTGGCAAAGGACGCGTGCGCCGCGCACACGAAGCTCGCGTCAGAACCGCAGGATCAGCCGCCAGTAAACCGTATCTGCCCCCAGCCGCGCGACATCCCCGCCGTTGATGTTGCGCGTGAATCGCGCCGCCGCGATCACATCGAGCTCCGCGTTGGGCGCAAGCGAGAGGCGAGCGCCGCCGCCGGCAGAGGCGATGTGCACGTTCGGTTGAGCGCGCGTGTTGTTCCAGGTCTGGCCCCAAGAGCCAAAAACGAATGGCTGCGCGGCGACATCGAGCGGCTCGCCGAACAGCGGCACGGCCCAGCGGTCGTTCAGCTGGAGTTCACCATAGATGCCGACGCCGCTGTCGCCGGTGACCTCGCCCGAATAGTAGCCGGGGTTCAGGCGCAACCCGCCGAGATAGAGTTGCTCGACGGACGGCAGGATGTCCCCGCTCCATTGCCCCGCCACGAGCCCGACCGCTGCGACGCTTGCGCCTCCCCACGGCTCGAACAGCGTCTGCGTGCGACTGATCTCCGCGCCGAGCTTGGTGAACGACACCGCCTCGCCCGCCCGCGCACCCGGGCTGCCGGGGCTCGAGGACGCGCCGAGGATCGGCAAGCCCTGCGAGACCCGAAACACCACCGTGTTGGCCGCGGCTCTCGTATCGCCGAGCAGCGTGTCCTGCACCCCGTAGCTCGCGCCGAGACGAAGAGCACGGACCGAATCCTTGCTGAGTGGCTCCCGTGCGTCGTTTAGGCCGGAGAGCGTCGTGATGCGGGTGTCGACACCATCGAACGATACGATCGCGTCAAGCGTTTGCTCGCGGCGGCGGATCACCGGGTAGGTCGCGCCGACGCCGAATACGGTCGCCGTGCCGTAATAACCGATGTCGCGGAACGGCGCCGACGGCGTGGTCGGACCGTAGCCGCCGTAGAGTCGCACCCGCAGGCCGCTCGAGCCGACGAAGAACTCTTCCAAAGCCTGGCCGAACGTCTCGGTATTGCCGGACGTGTGATAGAGCGATACCTCGGTCTTCTCGCCGAACTGCGTGAAGCTGTTACCGTCGATGACGAGCAGGCCTTCGTCCGGTCCGGTCGTTTTCGACGCTGCGTTGTCGAATACCGCGAGTGCCGAGAAGAGGTTCCGGTGAACCTGCGCGATCAGCGTCAGCGCGCCCGGCTCGGCGGTGGAGGGCCGCAGCACGGTATTGACGGTGACGCCTGGGATTTCCTGGACCAGCAGCACCCAGCGCTCCAGCGCCGCCACATCGATCGGGCGCGTCTCGGTCAGGTGGCGGAGCATGCGCAGCACGAGCGTGCCTGCGGGGCCGATGTCACCGTCGAGCTTGACGTCAGCGATGTGGCTCTCGGTGACGTGGAAGGTGAGCGTCTTCTGCTGATCGATGGTTGCCGTCACGGCAGTGAGCACGAAGCCGTCGTCACGGTAGCGGTTGAGAAGCGCCACGCGCGCAGCTTCGATCTTGGCGAGCGGAACGGCGGGCCCATCGAGTCCGGCGAGTAGCGGGGCGAGCTGGCTCGCGGTGTACGCCGTGACGCCTACGACCGTGATCCGGAGGACCGGCACGGTCACCGCGGGCACAGGGCTGGGCGAAGCGGCGGCCGGAGGTGGGGCGGCGGGCGCCACGGCGGGCGGCGTCGGTTGCAGGATGCGTGGGATTGGCGAGCCTTGCGGCACCGGGCCCTGCGCATGGGCCGTCGCCGCGAACAGCGCCGCGATTATGCACGCGGTCCCGAAGAACGAGCGTAGCGGGCCGCTTTCGGATCGATCTCGGGCCAACCACTTCATCGTGCGATCGAATCTTTGCGTTCCGCAAGAGCCTCGCGCGAAGGCTATGATCGCGGCCGGAGGATTCTCAAGATGCGCGCACTGGCCATGCTGACCCTTTTCGCCGTCGCGGCGGTGCCGGCTGTCGGCCGGGCGACCGTCCTGATCACGCCGCAGGAGGCGCGTCAGCCCGAGACCACCGGCGGCGCTTCCGGAAGGACGGCGCCTTCCCTCGGGACGGACCGCGGCACACCGACCCGGCCACCAGATATCGAGGTCGTCTCCCCGCGCGCTGCGGTTGCCTCACCGTTTCCGCTGCGCGTGATCTTCACGCCCCATAACGGCGCGCGCATCGATCCGAACAGCGTCGCGGTGACCCTGCTGACCTCGCCGGAGACCGATCTGTCCGATCGCGTGCGCCAATCGATCACTCCACTCGGCATCAATATGCCGAACGCCGAAGCGCCGCCCGGACGGTTCCGGATCAAGATCGAGCTGACCGATAGCGCGGGCCATATCGGGACGAGCACAATCGATCTCACGGTGGTGCCGTACTGACCGGCTGGCGTCCTCGCAGGATGGCCTCGATCTGGTCCTTTGGAAAGAACGCGAGATCGTCGCACCTTTCCGGCGGTGGTGGGGGCGGGTCGCGGCGCTCCATGAAGGCGCGCACGGACGAGGGGGGAGTGCCATGAGCGATGGCGTAGGCCAGGTCCCTGGCGATATCATCCGGTAGCGTGTCCGGTGCGGGCTCGTCGCGGGCGATCTGGTCGCGAACCTGCTGGCCGCGGGCGAGCGCGCGCAGGAACCGGAGCCGGGCGTCGTCGGCCAGGGCCGCGTCGATTTCCATAATGCGCTTGAGCAGGTCCAGTGCGCCCTGCGGTCCGCCCGGCGCCAAGCCGGCCAGCCGAAGCGCGACGCAGTCACCGACGATCGCCGCCCGAACGCCGGCAGGTGGCAACGCGCCGGCCGGCGTCTCAGCCAGTCGCTGCAGCGCGAGTTCCGCGAGGCTTGCCGCATAGGCCCGGCGTCCGTCCGCGCAAAGCACGCGGGCGGCCTCGATCAGCAAGCCAGGATCGGTCGGCGAAGTGCCGTCGTCGGGCATGGCGAGCAGGCGAAGAAAAGCATCCGCGGCCTGCTTGTAGTCGTTCAGCACGGCGCGTGCTCGCGCCCACATCCTCACGTCATGGCGGGAGACAAGGCGCTGCGGCGGCACGCGGGAAACCTGCATCGCTGCATCGATTTGCTGCGCCGTCGGGGTAGCCTCATCATGCGCGATGCGGGAAATGCGAGGTCCAATCACCTCGTCTTCGGCCCCGATCGCTTCGATTTGCTCCTGCACGTCGGTCGGAACGGCGGATATCGATGCATCCGTTGCAGCGATCAGGCGTGCGATGATCAGATCCGTATAGAGGTAACTGAACAGAAAACCGAACAGGCCGCCGCCGATCACCGCCGCTCCGATCACCAGCGGACTGCCGTGGCGCATCTCGAACAACCAGTTGGAGGCGTCCAGGACGGCGTCGTGCAGGACAGTCCAGGCGGATTTCACCTCGACCAAGCCGACGCCGATGATGATCTTAGTGAGCCAATCGGAAACCTGCGTGAGGTTGGTGCTGGACTGCCACACCTTGCCCCGGTTCAAGCCGGCCGGCGCTGGCGCCCCGCCAGCCCCTGCCGGCGGCGTCTCGGCAGCGCTGACCGGGCGGGGTATGCCGAACAGGAAGCCAAGCAGAGCGCCGGCCAGTCCGGCGGTCATGCAAACCACTGCCACTCCGCCCACCCCTCGAACGAGCTCGACGGGTAGCAGCAGGACAAAGAGCCCGTTGGTTCCAAAGCGCCCAGCGAACAGGTCACGATCGAGCGGCCCGCCAGGGCTCGCAAGCCAGGCGGCGCGAAGCAGCGAGGCGCCCATCGACCACAGAACCAGCAGGATACCGAAGATGATGATCGCGCGGACCAGCAGCCAGAAGGTCTCGTGTATGCTGTCCTCAGTGCGAATCGCAGCGAAATTCGGCAGCCGAAAGAACTCTTTGAGGATGTTAACGCTGCGTGGTCCGGCGCTGGGTGGCATCAGTGTGCCAAGTCGATCAACATCTTCCCGTCGCACTTCCGATCTGATTCACGCCTGTTTCGATCCTACGCCGCTTCGCATCTTTAGGGTCAATATCATTCTGCCTCGGTCAGGCTGACGGCCGCTTTGAGTCCGCGGCTTGTGCCAGACTCATCGCCAAGAAGCCGACGGATGCTATGCGCCACAGGTTGGGCGCCATCAGCTTGGGATCGCGCCGACGGGATGACGATGACAAACCTCCGCCTCCTCGCGGACGATCTCACCGGAGCCCTCGACACGGCAGCCGAGCTGGTCGGCGTGACCGGGCCGGTGAACGCCTTCTGGCACGGCGCCATTCCGCAGGTGCTGCCACCGAACGCCACTCTGGATAGCGGCACGCGGGAGCTGGATGAGGTGTCTGCGGTCGCCCGCGTCACCGCCCTGGCACCCGCGCTGAAGGGCGGCGGCATCGCCTTCAAGAAGATCGACAGCTTGCTGCGGGGTTCCTCTCTTCAGGAGACTGCGGCCTGCCTTCGGGTGGGCATCTGGGAGCGGGCGATCCTGGCGCCGGCCTTCCCGTATCAGGGCCGCGTCACCCGCGGCGGGATCCAGTACGCGCGGGATCACGGAGGGCTCTGGTCCCCGGTCGGCGGCGACATCGTCGGCCGGCTGCGGGAGCTGGGCGCGATCGCCCAGCCTGGCCGGCTCGACGCACCGCTGCTGCCGGGCATCAGCGTGTTCGATGCGGAGACCGACGAAGCACTGCATGAGGTCGCAGCCCTCGGGAACTCTGGCACCGCTCCGGTCCTATGGATCGGCACGGGCGGCCTCGCCCAGGCGCTAGCTCTCGCGGCTCCGTCGCAGGCCGGACCGCGATTGCGGCCACCAGTGCTCGGCCTGTTCGGCTCCGATCAACCGGTCACAGCCGGCCAGCTTGCCGCCTGCAGTTCCGACTGGTTACGGCTTCGGGACGGCGGGCCCCTGCAAGTCGCGGCGATCGCGGCGCGGCTTCACATTGAGGGCCGCGTACTCGCCAGCCTCGACCTGCCGCACGGGCTGGCGCGGGACGAGGCGGCCCGTCGCATCGCGACCGAGCTGCATCGGCTGGTCCGGGACCTCCCACCGCCGGGCACGCTGCTCGTCGCCGGCGGCGAGACACTGCGCGGCCTGTGTCTTTCGCTCGAGGCGCGCAGCCTCGAGGTGCACGGCCGCATCGTGCCGGGCCTGCCCCGATCCGTGCTGCGCGGCGGCATCTGGGACGGCGTCACCGTCGTCTCGAAATCCGGTGCCTTCGGACATCCCACCTTGCTGCAAGACCTGCTACGCGGCGCCGACACTTCCACTGAAAGGACAGCCTGATGGCGCCCCGCCACCTCGCGATCACGATGGGCGACCCGGCCGGGATCGGTCCTGAGATCATCGTCAAGGCCGCGGCCCGGCTCCGCCGCCGCATCGAGGCCCGGGAGCTCGCGCTGCTGGTCGTCGGCAGCAACGCGGCGCTGGAGCGGGCCCGCGCGCGGTTCGCATCCGATATCGCCATCCCCGAGGTGACGGAGGCGGACGCTGCGTGGCCGGCGGTCTGCGCGATGCAGGCGGGGCCGGAGGGCGAGCCGATCGAGGCCGGCCAGCTCTCGGCCGAGGGCGGGCGGTTCGCTTTTCTGGCGGTCGAGCGCGGGGTGCGCCTCGCGCAATCCGGCCGCGTGGGAGGCATCGTCACCGCGCCGCTCAACAAGGAGGCGCTGAACAAGGCCGGCTACCACTATCCCGGCCACACCGAGATGCTGGCCGAACTGACGGGGGTGAAGGGCTCCTGCATGATGCTGGCGCACGGCAACATGCGGGTGAGCCATCTCACGACGCATATCGCGCTCGAGGACGTGCCGAAGCGGGCGACCCCCGACCGGCTGCGGCGGGTGATCGAGCTGACGCGCGACGCGCTGATCCGACTCGGCGTCGTCCGGGCGCGCATCGCCGTCGCGGCGCTGAACCCGCATGCCGGCGAGGGCGGGCTGTTCGGCCGGCACGACATCGATGTCGCGACACCGGTGATCGCCGAAGCCGTCGCCGCCGGTCGCGACGTCGTTGGTCCGGTGCCGGGCGACACGGTGTTCGTGAAGCTGCGGGCGGGGCAATACGATGCCGTGATCGCCAACTACCACGATCAGGGGCATATCCCCGTCAAGCTGCTCGGGTTCGAGGTCGATCCCGCGACCGGAACGTGGAACGACCTCTCCGGGGTCAACATCACGCTCGGTTTGCCGATCATTCGCACCTCGGTCGATCACGGCACCGCCTTCGACATCGCCGGCAAGGGGATCGCCAACGAGCGCAGCCTGGTCGAGGCGATCGAGTACGCGGAGCGGCTCGCCGGGCCCGGCAAGCCAAGCGAAGGCGGCATGAGCGCGCTGCTCGCACGCCCCTGATCCGCAGCAGCCACCATCGCCAAGCAGGAGCCCGCGAAATGTCCGTGCGTATTGTCGACGTGTGCGAGGCGACCAAGCCGATCGCCTCGCCGATCCGCAACGCCTACATCGACTTCACCAAGATGACGACCAGCCTCGTCGCGGTCGTGACGGACGCCGTCCGCGACGGGCGGCGCGTCGTCGGCTACGGGTTCAATTCCAATGGCCGCTACGGGCAAGGCGGGCTGATCCGCGAGCGGTTCGCGCCGCGCCTGCGCGAGGCCGATCCGAAGAGCCTGCTCGACGCCGCCGGCGACAACCTCGACCCCGACCGGGTCTGGGCGTGCCTGATGCAGAACGAGAAGCCCGGCGGTCACGGCGAGCGCTCGGTCGCCGTCGGCACGCTCGACATGGCGGTGTGGGACGCGGTCGCGAAGATCGCGGGCAAGCCGCTGTTCCGGATGCTGGCCGAGCGGCACGATCACCAGGCGGATCCGCGCGTCTTCGTCTACGCCGCGGGCGGTTACTACTATCCTGGCAAGGATCTCGGCGCGCTGCGGACCGAGATGCGCGGTTATCTCGACCGCGGCTACACGGTGGTGAAGATGAAGATCGGCGGCGCCCCGCTCGCGGAGGACCGCCAACGGATCGAGGCGGTAATGGCGGAGATCGGGAACAGGGCGCAACTCGCCGTGGACGCGAACGGGCGTTTCGACCTCGAGACGGCGATCGCCTATGCGAAGGCGCTGCGCGCGTATCCACTCTTCTGGTTCGAAGAGGCCGGTGACCCGCTCGACTATCAGCTCCAGGCCGCGCTCGCGGACTTCTATCCGGGTGCGATGGCGACGGGCGAGAACCTGTTCAGCCACCACGACGCGCGTAACCTGCTGCGCTACGGCGGACTGCGTGCCGACCGGGACTGGCTGCAGTTCGATTGCGCGCTGTCGTACGGGCTCTGCGAATATCAGCGCACGCTGGATGTGGTTCGCGCCGCCGGCTGGTCGCCCGCCCGCTGCATCCCGCACGGCGGGCACCAGATGTCGCTCAACATCGCGGCCGGCTTGGGCCTCGGCGGGAATGAGAGCTATCCCGACCTGTTCCAACCCTACGGCGGCTTCCCCGACGGCGTGCAGGTCGAGGCCGGGCGGATCACGATGCCGGACCTGCCCGGCATTGGGTTCGAGGGCAAGGCGGACCTCATTCAGGTCATGCGGGAGTTGGCCGGGTGAGCGCCAGGATGCGCACGTCTCGTCCTCCGATCTCGATCTGATCGAGACTGCAGGGACGATCAATCACGGGCCAAAGACAGGTGGCCCTCCGAAGCGACGCATCGCGGGCGCCGAATTTGACCGCAGTGGTCTGCGTCGCTTCTGTCGGGTTCACCAGCCACAGGAATGCGCCGGCCGCGCCTTCGTGCAGGCGGCCGAAAATCGCCGCATTTGTGAGCGCGACGTGCCGCTCGCGATCGCTCCAGGCGAAAACGTTTGCGAAAAATCGCCGGTTCTCGGTGCTGCTTTGCTCGTAATACGAGGCCGATGGGTTCGAGCCGATCAGCAAGGTGCGGCCGCGCCCGAATGCGTGCTCCACGACGGCGACGCGGCCGTCCTCGAATTCGCCGCGCACCCTGCCGCCCTCGACCGTGTAAGACTGCAGGAAACCGGCGCCATGCACCGCCTGACCGGCGAAGCTGAAGCCGGTGCGGTCGCCGATGTCCGGCATGAACTCGACCTCGTGCTCGCGCGCACCGAAGACGCGATCGAGCCCGTTGTTCGGCTGTATCGGGCCGACATGTCCGTGGTCGCCGAAATAGCCGGGGCAGGCTTCCGCGATCAGCGTGCCGCCTGCCTCCACCCAGCGCATGAGCCGGCCGGCCTGATCGGCCGTCAGCATGATCGGATAGGGGAAGTAGAGCAGGTCGTAGCCGCCGATGTCGTCGATGTGCACCCAATCCGGCTGCACCCCGTTTTCCAGGAAGCCGCGGAAAGCGCCCCACATCGCCGCGGGATAGGGCTTCTCGCGGCGATCGAAATTCAGCACGTAGTCGAATTCCTGCGTCTCCGGCACGACGAGGATGCCGATCTCGCCACGCACCGGCCTGGCCTGCCACAGCGCCGCCTGTTCGGGCGCGTTGCACCATTTCGCCAGCGCGCTCTGCATCTCCGAGCGCGGCGTGCGCGACCCGTCCATGCCGTAGGCGCCGAAGGCGCCGAACAGCGGCCCGTCGAGCAGCGGCCGCCAGCGCAGATTGAGAACGCCGCGCGCACCGCCCGCGAAGGATGTCATCGTCCAGAGGCGGATGTCCTCGGGCGTCGCGACACGCCCGTCCTCCTTGTCCCGCCCGATCACCTGCGGCTGCAGCCACAGCGGGCCGCCCTGTCGCTCGGCGTGCCAGAACGGCTTGCCGCGCGCGGCGGCGCGGACGATGTCGACGCCGTACCAGTTCTTCCAGGCCTCGCTGCCCTTGCGCGCCTGGATCCACGTGAAGCCGTAGACCTCGACCTTCGAGGCTGCGAGCCAGTCGTCGCAACCGTTCGACGCCATGTTCGGGATGGCGCCCGACACGCCGTGCGCCGCGATCATCACATCCGGATCGACCGCACGGATGGTATCGATGCGCCACTGCATCTGGCCGTAGAAATTGTCGCGCCTGAACTGCAGCCAATCCAGACACTCGGGATAAGCGGCCATCTGTACCGGCGGCTCGATGTCGTCCCATCCGGCGTAGCTGAATCGGTGCCAGACCGCGGCGAGCGCCTGCAGCGTGCCGTATTTCGCGCGCAGCCAGTCGCGAAACGCCGCCTTCGCGAAGTCGCTGTAGTCGACATCGGCGGCGTAGTTGCACTCGTTCCACACATCGTAGCCGTACAACGACGGATGCCCCTTGTAGCGTTCGGCCAGCGTCGTGAGGAATCGCCCTGCCGCCTCCTTCACCTCCGGGCAGTTCAGGCTGAGCGCCCCCGCGCCGCCGCCGTTGTTGCTGAACCCGCCGGTGGCGCTGCTGACGCCCATCAGCGAGGCCAGCACCGTCCCGTTCGCCCGCACCTGGCGCGCATGCGCGAATTTGCGATAGGCCCAGTCCGGGACGGCGTGGATCAGCTCGGCGATGACGGTCTTGATGCCGTTCTCGGCGGCGAGATCCATCTGCCGGTCGTAGTCCGACCAGTCCCAGACGCCCGGCGCGGTCTCGATCGACCCCCACATGAACCAGTGGCGGAAGACGTTCATCCCGTCCTCGGCCGCCACCTTGTAGTCGCGCCCCCAATCCTCGCGGGGCGGATTGGACTTGCGGAAATAGACCGCGCCGAAGGGCAGCCGGAGGTCGGTTCGCAGCATGGGATGCTTCCGTCTAGGCAGCTTCGGTGAAGCGGTGCCGGTTGAGCATGCGTTTCGCACGCGGATCGGGGTTCGGGACGGCGGAGATCAGGCTTCGCGTGTAGGGCTCGGCGGGGGTTGCGCAGACGCGGGCGGCGTCCCCGATCTCGACGATGCGCCCGCGATGCATGACCGCGACGCGGTGGCAGAAATAGCGGACCACCGAGATGTCGTGCGCGATGAACAGGAAGCTGAGGCCGAACCGACTCTGCAATTCGATCAGCAGGTCGAGGATCTGGCTGCGGATCGAGACGTCGAGCGCGGATGTCGCCTCGTCGGCAATGATGATGCGCGGATCGAGCGCCAGCGCGCGGGCAATCCCGATGCGCTGGCGCTGACCGCCGGAGAAGGCGTGCGGATAGCGTTCCATGGCCAGCGGATCGAGGCCCACCAGATCCAGCAGCTCCGCGACCCGCTTCTCCAGCGCGCGGCCCGACGCGATGCCAGCGACGAACAGCGGGTCACCGATGATCTGCTTGACGGTCAGGCGCGGATTGAGCGAGGCGAACGGGTCCTGGAACACCAGCCGGACGTCGCGGTGATAGGCGCGGCGCCCCATGCGGCCGAGACCGCGCACGGCGATCATCTCGCCGTCGCGGTCGCGATATTGGATCGTGCCTGTGCTGGGCTCGATGATGCGCAGGATCATGCGGCCGAGCGTAGTCTTGCCAGATCCGCTCTCGCCGACGATGCCGAGGCTCTCGCCCTCGTAGAGATCGAAGCTCGCGTCGGACACCGCCCGAAACGGCACGCTGCGTTCACCGAACAGCCGCCGGCGCCCCCCGAAGATTTTCCCGAGGCCGCGCACCGACAGGATCGGCGCGGGATCGCTCGGCGGGCGCGGGGCGACACCCGTATGCTCCAGCTTGCGCGTCGCGCCGAGGAGGCGGCGCGTATAGGGGTGCTCGGCGCCGTGGAAGATGCGATCGACCGGACCCTGCTCGACGATGCGGCCGAAGCGCATGACGGCGACATGATCCGCCACCTCCGCGACGATGCCCATGTCGTGCGTGATCAGCAGCATCGCCATCCCGCGCTCGGCCTGTAGCCGCTTGATGAGATCGAGAATCTCGGCCTGGGTGGTGACGTCGAGCGCGGTGGTGGGCTCGTCGGCGATGAGGATCTCCGGCTCGCCGGCGAGCGCCATCGCGATCATCGCGCGCTGGCGCATCCCGCCGGAGAATTCGAAGGTGTAGCGGTCGAACATCCGCTCGGGATCGGCGATCTCCACGTGCCGCAACAGTTCGACCACGCGCGCCCGCGCGGCCCGCGCGTCGAGGCGCGTGTGCAGGCGCACGGACTCCGCGATCTGCGAGCCGATGGTGTGGACCGGCGAGAGCGAGCTCATCGGCTCCTGGAACACCAGGCCGATGCGGCGTCCGCGAATCTCCCGCATCGCGCGGCTACCCGGGGTGAGGCCGGTGATGTCGATGCCGTCGTGCAGGCGGATCGTGCCCGAAGTGATGCGGCCCGGCCTGTCGACGAGACGCAGCAGCGCCCGCGCGGTGACGCTCTTGCCCGAACCGCTCTCGCCGACGAGACACATCGTCTCGCCGCGCCGGAGATCGAAGCTCACGCCGCGCACCGCGTGCAGGATGTGCGTGCGCAGCGCGAAGTCGATTGAGAGGTCGCGCACGGAGAGCAGCGCGTCAGTCGCCATAGGGATCGGCCGCGTCGCGCAACCCGTCGCCGAAGAAATTGAACGCCAGCACGGCGACGACCACGGCCAGCGCCGGCCAGATCAGCAGCCAGGGCGCGGTCGCGACAGTGCGGATGTTCTGGGCGTCCTGCAGCAGAACGCCCCAACTCACCACCGGCGGCTTGAGGCCGATGCCGAGGAAGGAGAGCGAGGTTTCGGCGACGATCATGGTGGGCACCGCGAGCGTGACCACCGCGAGGATGTGGCTGGTCAGCGACGGCAGGATGTGGCGGAAGATCAGCCGGCCCTCGCCCGCGCCGTCCAGCCGCGCCGCGGTGACGAAATCCTCGCCGCGCAGGGCGAGGAAACGGCCGCGCACCTCACGGGCGAGACTGGTCCAGCCGAGGAGGGAGACGATCAGCGTGATGACGAAATAGACGCTGAGCGGCGACCAGGTGAGCGGGATCGCCGCGGCGAGGCCGAGCCAGAGCGGGATCGTCGGCATCGCGCTGACAACCTCGATCGCCCGCTGGATCAGCGTGTCGACGATGCCTCCGTAGAATCCCGAGACCGCGCCGAGCACCACGCCGAGCAGCAGCGAGACGACCACGCCGGCGAGCCCGATCGACATGGACACCCGCGTCCCGTAGATCAGCCGCGACAACACGTCGCGCCCAAGCCGGTCGGCGCCGAGCAGATACATCGGCTGGCCCGGTGAGTTCGGGCCGAAGAGGTGCGTCGTCAGCGGAATCACGCCCCAGAGCCGGTAGGCCGGCCCGCGCACGAAGAACCCGACGGGCACCGGCCGGCTCCCATCGGGGACGAAGCTGCGGCGCAGCGCCACTGGGTCGATCGCGATCCGATAACCCTCGACATACGGGCCGAACATCGTCGCACCGTCGGGGGTGCGCCGGAACAGATGCAGCGGCTGGGGCGGCGCGTAGGTGTATTGCGGGCGCGAGGTATCGGGGAGGCTCGGCGCCAGAAACTCGGCAAACGCGCCGATGAGGTACAGCAGCAGGACGACGCACGCCGAGGCGATGGCGAGACGCTGGCGCAGCAGCTTGCTGCCGATCAGGCGCCACGGCCCGATCGATTCGACAGCCGCGTGGCGGCTGCGGCGCAGCGGCGTCAGGGCCGGGCCTTCCTCGTCGTCCGCGACCACCGTCGCGAGCAGCGCCGCGTCGCTCATCAGTCGTAGCGGATGCGCGGATCGAGCGCGGCGAGCAGCAGGTCGGAGATCAGCATGCCGACCAGCGTGAGCGCGCTCAGCACGAGGATGAAGCTGCCGGCGAGATACATGTCCTGCGACACGAGCGCCTTGAACAGCAGCGGCCCCGCCGTGGGAAGGTTGAGCACGATGGCGACGATCGTCGCCCCGGAGACGAGATGCGGCAGCACCCAGCCGAGCGCGGAGACGAAGGGGTTGAGCGCGATCCGCAGGGGATAGCGGAGGATGACGCGATACTCGGGCAGGCCCTTCGCGCGCGCGGTGATGACGTAGGGCTTGTGCAGCTCGTCGGTGAGGTTCGCACGAAGGATGCGGATCAGCGCCGCCGTGCCGGACGCGCCGATGATGATGACGGGGATCCAGAGATGCGAGAGCAGATCGCCGAACTTCGCGAAGCTCCAAGGCGCGTCGGCGAATTGCGGCGAGTAGAGTCCGCCGACGCTCTGGCCGAGATAGCGGTAGGCGAGAAACATCAGCGTCAGCGCAAAGATGAAATTCGGCACGGCGAGGCCGAGGAAGCCCAGGAAGGTGAACACATGATCGCCGATCGAATGCCGCCGCACCGCGGAGTAGATCCCGATCGGCAACGAGACCGCCCAGACGAACAGCAGGCTGAGGAACGAGATGAGCAGCGTCGAGCCCATCCGGTCCCAGATCAGCCCGGCGACGGGCCGGTTCCACTCGAAGGAGTAGCCGAAATCACCGCGCGACAGAATGCCCCAGACCCACTTGGCGTATTGCACATAGAACGGATCGCCGAGCCCGTAGATCTGGCGCAGGCGCGCGATCTGCGCCGGATCGACCGTCTGGCCGCTGTCCGTCATGTTGGCGACCATCGAGGTGAGGTAGTCGCCCGGCGGGAGCTGGATGATGAGGAACGCGATCAGCGACATCCCGAACAGGGTCGGGATCATGTAGAGCACGCGCCGCAGGATGTAGCGCGCCATGCCGCTCAGGCCCAGGTGACGTGCAGCACTTCCATCCGCTCGACGGACGGAACCGTGACGATCAGTCGGCCATTCCCAACGGCCGCGGGGACGACACGATCGGCGACCAGCAGTCGTGCGGAGCCGGACGATTTCCCATGCGGAAGTGCAATGGACACGGTCTGTGCGCCGATCGGAACGACGTCGCGCACCGGCCCTTTCAGCATCATCGGATTGGTCAGGTTGAAGAGGGAAACCGCGAGCCCCTGCGCGTCCCCGCGCAACGCGACATCGATCACCCCGGGGCCTTCGACGCTCACCCGCGGCGTCGTACCCAATGCCCAGCGCACGGCATTCGCGATCAACCGCGCGTGGTCGACCGCGAACACGCCCCAGAAGATCTCACCGATATTCCAGGGGATGTAGACCACGCGGCCGCCTTGCTTCGTCTCCCGCGCGATGATCGCCGCGTCCTTCGGCGTATCGCGGACGTAGACCTCCTCCATCGGCAGGTCGGGAAAGTCCGGTACGTAGAGTAACGGCGCCGACGCGCCTTCATGCGGCGCGACCGTGATCAGCCGCGTGCCGCCCATGATGCGTCGCGCGCCGCCGAAGCCCGATGTGAGCGGATGCTCCTCGGCGAACGCGACATAGGTGTTCTTGACGATCCCGCGCGGCCCCGCGACGTAGTGCGCACCGAACACGTCGGCGAGACCGAACTCGGCGCGCCGGTTGCCGGCCTCGTCGCGCAGCGAGGTCTCGTGCGCCGCGATCACGCTGCCGCCGCGCGCGACATAGGCGCGGATCGCCACGCACTGCGCATCGGAAAGGCAGGCCGCGTTGGCGAGGATGAGCAGCTTGAAGCGGTCCAGGGATTCCGCCGTCATCACCTGATCGGACACGAGCTCGAACGGCACACGCGCCTCGACCAGCGCGTGATAGAAGCCGAGATCGTGCTTCTCGGCCGCACCGCGCATCTCCGGCGCCCAGTGCCGCAGCGTGGTGGAGGGATCGATCATCGCGATCTCGGCGACCGGCTGCATGCTCTCCAGCACCGGCTCCAGCTTCGCCTGCAACGCGAACGCGTCCGCGACCGGCTGCACCCAACGCGGGTCCGGCACGACGCCATTGAACTTGGTGAACCAGGGCCGGAGTCCATGCGCGGTACCGTTGTTGATCCAGAGCTGGATCTCCTCGCCGGACGTCACCGCGTCCTTCCAGCGATATTCCTCCTCCGGGCCGATCGAGGTGATGAGCACCACCGGCCGGTCCGGAAACGTCGCGCGGATTCGCTTGCCGTTGCGCCCCGCGGCCCACGCGACCTCCATCCCCCTACGTCCCTGGTGATCGACGACGAGGAATGGGCAGTGCCGCGTGACGACGGAGAGATCGAACTCCATCAGCGACGCACCGCTCATGTTCGGGATGAAGCTCGCATGCGGGCGCTCGGATTTCACGATCCCGTCCCACTGAGCGATCACGTCGGTCAGCACGCGGCGGCGCCATTGCAGCCACGCCTGGAAGGCGGGATCGTCGGCGTTCGACGTGAGCGGCAGATCGTAGCCGGAGAAATCGCGGAACCGCCGCCGGCTGTCCTCGCTGTAGTCGATGCCGTGGCCCTGCCAGCGGTTGGCGAAGATCGCATCGATGTCGTATTCCCGCACGATCTCGCGAACGACCTCCGGCATGAAGACGCTGTTGTAGTCGCCGTAGGCGTTGGTGACCCACACGTCGGGATAGGCCCAGTGCCGGCGCGGTTTCCCTTCCGCGTCCATCGCGATCCATTCGGGATGTGCCGCCGCCGCGTCATCGTGAATCGCGTGCGGATCGACGCGCGCCATCACATGCATGCCGAGCTTGCGCGCGCCTTCGACGAGGGCGCCGAACGGGTCCTTGTCGCCGATGAAGCGGCTGACGTAGTGCAGCGGCACCTTGCTCGGGTAATAGGCGATATAGCCGCCCGCACTCAGGCACGTTGCGTTGGATTGCGTGCGGCGGAACACGTCGATCCAGAACGCCGGATCGAACTTTTCCGGATCGTCCTCCGCGAGCGTGAGCTGCGTCCACCGCGTCGCTCCCTTGTACCAATCGGACGAGCGCAGCAGTTTCGCATCCGCGGCGGCGGCATCGAGCATATCTCTGACCCTCAGACCTTGAAGAACTGTTCGGGGCGCGTGGGGGCGTAGGTCGGCCAGCCGAAGGAATTCGGCATCACCTTGGTGATGTTGCGCATGTTGTTGCGGACGACGCCGTAGCTCTCCGGCGACTGCGACACGCCGAAGACGTAGAACGCGTCTGCGGCCAGTTGCAGGATCTGCTTCATGATCGCCGCCTGCCCCTCGGGGTCGGACGTTCCCTTGAGCTGGTCGTAGAGCGCGTATTGCTTCTTCGTGATGTCGGGGGGCTCGACGGCGTTCTTGTTGCGAGGATCGCGATACCAGAGCTGCCAGCCCGGCGCGTACATCGCGTTCATGTCCGTCGGGACGTAGTAGCGGGGGTCGAGCATCGCCGCGATTCCGCCGTTCGCGCCGAACTGGTGCGCGGTCGCGTCGAAATCGCGTCCCTGGCGGACGCGCGTCTCCCACAGCGAGCGGTCCATCGGCCGCATCTGCGCGTCGAGCCCGACGTCTTTGAACATCGGGATGACGAGCTGGAACATGTCCAGAAATACGGTGCGGGACTGATCGAGCTCGAAGGTGATCGTCAGCCGCCGGCCTTTCGCGTCGAGCCGCAACCCGTTGCTGTCCTTGTTCGGCACGATCGCATCCAGCATCTGGTTGGCGCGGTCGGCGTCGAATTCGGTGAATTGCGTCGCCAGTTGTGCGTTGTAGAGCGGATCGGACTTGCGGATGGACGGCTGCGCCGGGGCGCCCTGGCCAACCAGCACCGCGTCGATCAGAGACTGCCGGTCGACCGCGAGCGATAGGGCGACTCGGAAATCGCGGTTCTGGAACAGCGCGCGCTTGGTCTCGTCGCTGTGGTTGAGGTTGAGCATGAACGTCATCACGTTGGCCTCGGTCGAGGTCAGCGTGTAGAACCCATAGCCGCCCTTCTCCCGCGCGTCGTACAGCACCGACTTGTTGTTCGGCGTCGCGATATACTGGTCCATCATGTCGATCTGGCCCTGCATCGTCTTCAGCAGCAGCACCTGCGGATCGCCGACGAGCTGGTAGACGATGCGGTCCATGTACGGCAGCTGATTCCCGGCCGTGTCGACCTTCCAGTAGTACGGGTTGCGTACGGCGACAGCGCGCTCGGTGTTCTCGCCCGGCGCGATCGTGAACATCCACGCCATCAGAGTCGGCCGCTTCGACGAGTTCAGGAAGAACGTATTGTCGTCCTGCACGCCGCAGATGCTCTGGAATGCGGCGACCCAGCCGCTGAACCCGCGCGCCCGCGCCAGCTCGTCGGCTTTCGGATTGTAGTCGATATGAAACTGCGCGAGATAGTGCTTGGGAACCCGCGTGGTCTGGTCGTTCTCCGCCCAGGCGATCTGCAGGGGGAAGAAGCCGTTCGGCCTGGAGAAGGTCACCGTGCAGGTCTGCGCGTCGATCACGTCGAGCTTGCCGGGAACGCCGTCGATCTTCCAGAAATCGTTGCCGATGTTGGCCAGCCGCTTGTCGCTCAGGACCGTGTCGTACCAGAACTTGATGTCGTCGGTGGTGTAGGGCTGCCCGTCCGACCAGCGCATGCCTTTGCGCAACTTGATCGTGAAGACCTTCGATTCCGGATCGCCTGTAAGGGACTCGGCGACGTTCGGGATCACGCCACTCCAGTCGGGGGAGTAGCGAAGCAGCGGCTCGTAGGCCTGATAGCGGAATAGCATCGACAGCGAACCGCCGCCGACCAGGGCGTGGTTCCAGTCGCCGCCATAGCGCCCGACCTGATCGGTCGGCTTGATGACGAGCGGGTTCTCGGGAAGGCGCTGTCCGACCGGCGGCAGCGCTCCGCTCGCGACAAGCGACTTGAGGCTATCCGGCTCGTTCGGTACCTGCGCGAGGGCGGCGACATGTGGCAGTGCGGCCGCTGACCCGGCGGCCAACAACGCATGGCGGCGCGTGATGAGCATTCGTGACAGATCCCCGGCGCGAATTTTCGTCATCTCTGGCTCTTCCCGACCACGATCGCAGCTTCGTGGATCGCGCACGCGAGGTAAAGTGACTGGGCTCAGGAGCTGACATGACAGGAGCGCGGATGGCCCCGGTGCTTTATTGGTTCTGTCGAGAAAACCTCTTCAAGACGTGCGATCTCCTCCGCCGCAATCTCGCCCAACGCCACCTCGCGCGATCGCGAGCTTAGACGGGAAGTGGTGGTAAACGCTGCCGCGCTTGGCGGCGCTTCGGGCTTGAATGTCGCGAGGCGACATGGCCTCGTCGCCCACTTCCCAGAGTAGCTCGTTCGTCGCCTCCACGAGCTGGTCGCGCTCCGACGGCTTAAGCATCCGCCATCGCCTCTCGCTTGGTCGACCCAGCAGGAAAGCGCGGGAGGGTCGGTTCCACCTCGTGGAAGACGAATAGAATGTCCTGGGGCGCGAGGTGCAGGCGCTCGCCGAACAGTCTGACCGCTTCGTCCGCAATGGTGGCGGCCGTTCCTGCCGGCCTCCCGCTGGAGATCACTACCTCGACGACCATGAACCGATCGGTTCTGTCCGTTGCGTAGTCGGGGAAGCGGGGATCTACCAGAAGGTGATCCCGGTCGATCTCGAGAAAGCGGTGAAAGCGGCCGGCT
>DATAPS010000536.1:0-7892 GCA_036265085.1 Acetobacteraceae bacterium
CAGTGACTCGAAGAAATGCACCGCAGCGGGGCTAGGCTCGTAGCCTTCCGCTTCGATCACGGCTTTCGGGTTCGCGAGAAGCTTGGCCCGGAAACTCGCATCGGCCACGGCCCGGCCAAGCAGTACAGTCAGCTCGTCGTGCGTGATATGCTTCGCCATCAAAAATCTCCTTTTGCGTCCGGAATTTTACCCGGCGGCTTCGACGCCGTCTATGCGGGGCCGCGTAACCGTCCCGTGACGTCTCGCCAGGTACACGATGCCGATGCTTCGCGCGAGAGCCTCCGCCGTGCTCTCCGCATGCGCGGCGGAATCGTGTTCGCCGGACAGAGTCATGTGTCGGGCGGCGGCGGCGTGACAGGCGACGACTTCCGGCCGCATCCCGGCCTGTTGGGCGATCCGCAGCGCCTCGGCCAGCATGCGGGTTACTTCGACAGGCGGCAACGTCCCGGTGCGGCCGGATGCTTCGGCCAGGACACGCAGCGCATGCGCCTCGACTGGCCGGATCTTCAGGCGGCGCGCATCCTTCAGCGCGGCCGCGGACGTCTCCAGCGCGAGCGAAACGTCACCGTCGATCAGGGCTGCCTCGGCGAGCGAGGCGCGGCACCACGCGTCGAACGCGTTGGCACCGCCTGCGGCCGCATGTTGCGACGCCTCGCGAAGGATCTGCCGCGCCATGTGCCCGCGCCCGGCCCGCGCCTCGGCGAGGCCAAAAAAGCGCGCGACCGACGGCTTCAGGACGGCAATCTCCGCTTCGTGGCAGATGCGATGCGCGTCGGCCAGATGTGCGCCCGCTTCTTCGGCGCGCCCTTGCACGAAGAACGCAACGCCTTTCGCCAGATTGGCGTAGCTGATGTCGTAGCGGCGTCCGGTTTGCGTCGCGAAGTCGAGCGCCGCATCGCCGTGTCGATGCGCGTTGTCGAAGTTACCGCCGAGCGAATGCGCGATCGTCAGGCAGCACAAGTAGAGAACGACCGGCGTTCCGGTGGTTCCGGTTACCGTCCGGCTGCCGGGATGCGCGAGATCCGTCAGTCCTGCTTCGAGCGTGCTCACCGCCTCGTCGAGGGCGCCGCCGAACGTATGTGCCTGGCCGAGCGCGAATCGTGCGCTCGTCCGCAGCACGGCGTCATCGAGTGCGATGGCGGATGTCAGCGCGGCGGTGCCCACCGTCAACGCCCGCTCGATCTCGCCCATCAGAACGAGGATGTTGCACTGGCTGATCGCGATCTGCGTATGCCGGCGCGTGTCGCCAATCTCGACCGCGAGCTCTTCGGCCTCGTCGAGCCGCTTGATCAAGAGCGGTAGATCAACACGTGCCCCGCCGAGCGCCACGCGCAGTGCGAGGCGCGCATCGATGCCCTGTGCCGCCGTCAGCGGCGTTCGCGGGATCGCTTCCAATGCGGTGAGCGTGCGATCGATGAGATTGACCGCCGTGTGGTGCGCGCCCATCGCGTTCGCGCGTCGGCCAGCCGTCGCGAGATAATGCGCCGCCTTCTCGTATTGCTGACCTTTCTCAGCGTGTTCGCCGAGACGGTCCGCGACATCGTCAAGGTGGCCCGCGTGCTCCGTCTCCAACGCCGCCAGGATCTCGCCGTGCAACTGCCGCCGCCGGCGTGCAAGCATCGTCACGTAGGCGACTGCCTGGATCAGCACATGTTTGAACGTGTAGCTGCGGCCGGCCGGAAGATCGGCCTCGTAGAGGAACTCGGCGTCGGCCAGTTGCAGCAGCTGCCGCTCCAGCACGCCGGGCGTGACGCCCGCAACCTTTGCGAGCAGCAGAACGGGAACGTCGCGGCCGATCACCGATGCGATCTGGAGAGTCGTGCGCGTTGGCTGCGGCAGCGTGTCGATGCGCGCGGCGATCACCGCCTGCACCGAATCGGGAATCAGAATGTCCGCAAGTGGTCGCGTCAGCTCGACGCCGTTGCGTTGAATCAGCGTCCCGGAATCGAAGAGCATCTGCAGCGTCTCTTCGATAAAGAGCGGCGTGCCTTCGGTCTTGCTGATCAGCAGCCGCCGCAGCTCGGCAAGCGGCCCGGAATCGCCGAGCATCTTGACAAGGAGCTCGTCCGCTTCCTCGCGGTCGAGCGCCTGCAGCCGCAGCACCGTCGTGTGGCTGCGCAGCGTCGCGGGCACGTATTCCGGTCGGGCGGTCGCCAGGATCATGACGGGACCAGCGCGCGCACTCTCCATCACCCGCTCGAGAATCACGCGGCTTTCGCTGTCGGCCCAATGCAGATCCTCGAAGATCAGCAGGAGTGGCCGACCGCCGGTGACTGTGAAGATCGCGCGGCGCACGGCCTGCACGATGCGCTCGCGCCGCGCCGTCGTATCGAGCGCCGCCCAGGCGGCGTCGTCGATCGGCTGTCCGAGAACGAAACGCAACGCAGACTCGATGGCCGGGCCGCTGATCTCGGTTCCGCCGGCGATCGCCGCGACCCCGTCGTCGGGCGGAGCGTCGTCCGTTTCGAGAATCGCCGCGAGGCAGGCGCGCACCAGGTCGGCGACCGAGGCGAACGGCCGGTCCTGGTCGAACGGGGACGCACCGGAGCGGAGCGTGGTCATGCGCGGGCCAATCGTGCCCATGAACTCGTGCAAAAGCCGCGATTTGCCGGTCCCGGGCTCGCCGATGACGATCGCGACCTGGCTTTGCCCGGTCATCGCGCGGCCTTTGACGCGGTCGAGTGTCGCAATCTCGGTCTCGCGTCCGACGAAAGGCGAGAGGGGCCGCACCTGCGCCCGCGTACGCCAGCGGTCCCGGCGGCCGGAGGCGGAAACCAGCTCGTACGCCTCCAGTTGCTCGGCAAGACCCTTCAGGGTGAGCTTCCCGAGCGCGTTGACGCGGATCGCGCCGCCGGCGAGCCGCATCGTCTGCGCGGAGATCACCGCGGTGTTCGGTGCGGCGGCCTGTTCAAGCCTGTTGGCGATATGCGCCGCGGCGCCGATGGCGTCGTAGTCGAGCGTCATGTCGTTCAGGTTGCGCTGCACCAGCACTTCGCCGGAATTGATCCCGATGCGGACGAGGACATTCGCGTTTGCCACCCGCGGTACGGTGCGGAGGATCTGCATGGCGGCGAGGCACGCGCGTTCGGCGTGGTCCTCGCGGGCGATCGGCGCACCGAACAGCGCCATCACGCCGTCGCCCTGGACGCGATTCACTGTACCGCCGAACTGGCGGACGCCGTCGACCATCGCCTTGATCGCCGGCTCCAGCAGGAGCGCGGCGTCCTCGGGATCGAGCTCGCGGATCAACTCCATCGAACCGCGCACATCGGCGAACATGACCGTCACGAGCTTTCGCTCGCTCTCGAGGGTCTCGGCGACCGGTGGCGACGCCGGTCGCGTGGGCTTCGTCGGGGGAGGCGGAGTCTGCTCCTCGACCGGCGGCGGCGCGACGTCGAGCGCGCTGCCGCATGCGCCGCAGAACTTCGCCGCAGCGCGGTTCGTCTGGCCGCAGCTCGCGCAGACCCGCGCGAGAGGCGTCCCGCATTCGTCGCAATGCCGGAAGCCGACGGGAACGTCGGCGCCGCAATGGCTACAACGGATGGTGTGTTGTGCGGCCGAGGACATGCTCGATACTTTCGCGCAGAATCGCGCTGGAACGGAAGCGTGGCGAAAGACCGGGACCGATCTTACGAACACGTTCATATGCCGACGGGTTGAGCCGCACTATCCGTGCGCCGGGCGACAAAGTCGAGAAGGTATCAAATGGAGCTCCAAACGCTCGAGGGTAGATCGAAGCGACGCCACATCTATCACGCGCATCACGCTCTGCCGGACACGGCAGACGGGAGGGACCGGCTCTATAGGCCGCGCGCCGCGCATTGGCCGCGCGAGCTGCCACTTCAGGATTTTCTCCCCCACGCCCGGCACATCATCGATCAAGGCGCGGAGCATGTCTGCACGGGCGTCGCGCTTGCAGTGACCGCCAATTATATGTTGCGCCGGCATCGTCCCTACGAGCCGCTGTATCCAGTGAGCGCCCGGATGCTGTACGAGATGGCTCGCCGTTACGACGGCGTTACCGAACCGCACGAGGGCTCCACCGCGCGCGGCGCAATCAAGGGATGGCGGAAGCACGGGGTCTGTGGCGAGGAACTCTGGCCGTTCCATGAGTTCGACACGGACCGCGCGCTGAGGCCGGACCGCGAGCGCGACGCGAAGCGCCGCCCGGTCGGCGCGTACTGGCGGGTGACCAAGCAGCGGGTGGACCTGTTACGCGCCGCGATTGCTGAACATGGCGTCGTCTACGTCACCACGAAGGTTCATGAAGGCTGGCACAATGTCGGGCCGGATGGCCGAATCCCCTTCCGGACGGACGGCAAGCCCGGCGCCCATGCCGTCGTCCTGGTCGGCTACGACCGGCACGGATTCTGGTTGCAGAACTCCAAGGGTGAAGCCTGGGGACGCGGCGGCTTCGGCCGGCTGTCGGACGAGGACTGGGTCATGCACGCTCAGGACGCCTGGGTGGTGGAGCTTCCCGAGGCCCGGTAGAGAGTCACGCGACCAGCGCCGACAATAGCGCATCGAGACGGAGTCGGCCTTCGCCGGTCGCGCGCAGGATCGCGCCGTCATAGGCGAGATATCCTGCCTCGATTGCGTCCTCCAGCACGTCAGCCTCGACTGCGTTGCCGAGCGCCCGGCCGGTGCGCGCCTCGAATCGCCAGGCGTCGAGCCCGTCCGACAGGCGGAGCCCCATCAGCAGCATCTCGCGCCCTTTCACGACATCGTCCAGGATGTCATCGTCGGTCGTGCCGTGACCCTCGCGCTCGACCCGCGCCGCCCACGGCTCGGGCGCGCGATGACGCCGAGTGGCATGCAGGCCGTCGGCGAGCGTCACGCGCCCGTGGGCACCAGGGCCGATGCCGGCGTAGTCGGCATAGCGCCAGTAGGCGAGATTGTGGCGGCTCTCCGACCCCGGGCGAGCGAAGTTGCTGACCTCATAGGGCAACAGTCCGTGCAGCCCTGCCTCGGCGATCGTCTCGGCATAGAGCGCCGCACCGTCGTCCTCGTCGGGCAGGCGGAACGCGCCGCGGCGGTGCAGGGATTCGAATGCCGTCCCGGGCTCGATGGTGAGCTGATAGAGCGAGAGATGGTCTGCGGTGATCGCGAGCGCCCGCCGCAACTCCTCGCGCCAGGCGGCGACGGTCTGGTCGGGCCGAGCATAGATCAGATCGAACGAGATACGTGGGAAGAGGTCGCGCGCCAGCTCCAGCGCGGCGACCGCCTGCCCAGTGGAATGCTGCCGACCGAGGAAGCGGAGCGCCGCCTCGTCGAGGCTCTGGACCCCGAGTGAGGCCCGGTTCACCCCGGCCTCGGCGAACCCGCGCAGCTTGCCAGCCTCGACGCTCGTCGGGTTGGCCTCCAGCGTAATCTCGCAATCCGCCGCGACGTCGAAATAGCAGCGGGAATCATCGATCAACGTGCCAACCGTCTCCGGCGCCATCAGGCTCGGCGTGCCGCCGCCGAAGAAGATCGAGACGAGCGGGCGCCGGCCAAGCCGAGCCGCCTCCCAGGCGAGTTCCGCGCGCAGGGCGGCCGCGAAGCGCGTCTGGTCGATGCGGTCGCGAACGTGGCTGTTGAAATCGCAATAGGGGCATTTCGACAGGCAGAACGGCCAGTGAATATAGAGGGAGAGCGGTTCCATGCCGCTGATATAGGAGCTTCCGGATGCGGCTGTCCCCGATCGACCCGCTGCTCTCGGTTGCCGTCATGTGGACGGTCCTCTTGACCACCGGCCCGGCCACCGCCGTCTATGTGCACCTCGGCCGCTGGACCGAGCGCCTTGCGGGCGCCGTGTTCATCGCCTTCGGGGCGCGGCTCGTCTGGGAGAGGACATGAGCGGATCTTCGATCGACCGCGTGCGGGCGGCGCTGCACGCGGCGGACCATCCCGACACCATCATCGAGTTTCCCAGGGGAACGCGCACCGCCGCCGACGCGGCAGGCGCGATCGGCTGCACGGTAGCCCAAATCGCGAAGTCGATCGTCTTCCGGGCGGGCGAGCAGGCGGCGGTGGTCATCACCTCGGGCGTCAATCGGGTCGACGCCAAGAAGGTCGAGCGCGCTCTCGGCATGCCGGTGAAGCGCGCCGACGCCGACTGGGTCCGGGCAACGACGGGGTTCGCGATCGGCGGCGTCGCCCCGGTCGGGCATGTCTCCGCCCCGCTGCTGCTGTTCGACCGCGATCTGCTCGCCCTGCACCCGATCTGGGCCGCCGCCGGGTCGCCGAACCATGTGTTTCAGACGGAAGCCGACCGCCTCGCCCGCATCACGGGGGCGACGATTGCGGACGTGAAGCAGGAGTAGCGGCGCAAGCGTCGGGTCCCACGCGGCCCTCGAGGAACCGGGTGAGACAGGCGCCATAGCGCCCATCGAACGCGCCGCCGAGGCCGCCGTCATGTCCAACCGGCTCAGGCGGCCGGTCGATCAGCATGAGCTGCATGTGATCCACCGATGCGGTCGCACGGGCGATCTCGGCGCGGCCGTCCGGGTCGAGGTCGAACGGATCGTCCAGGAGCTGCACGAGCGCAAGTCGCATCGGCGTCGCTGCCGCCATGTCGGCCTTGTAGTCCGCGATCGCCTGCGGCGCGCGCCCCGGGTTGGTCCCGTGCGCCGCCGGACTGATCGCGCCGACCGCATCCACCACGCCGCTTAGCGCCAGCGCGGCGAGGCTGACGAAGGCCCCGCGCGAATGGCCAGCCACGATGATGCGGCGATAACCTTGCGCCTTCAGCGCCTTCAGATCCTCGGTGAGAGCGGCGCCGCTGCCGGCGAGCGGATCGGGTCCGGGGCGATCGAAGCGCCAGATATCGTAGCCGTCATGGGCGAATCGCGCGACGAAGGGCGGCTCGGGCGGGGGCGGGTCGTCCCGATCGTAGCTGCCGTGCAGCCAGACCACCGCACCCGCCGCCTTTGCGGCGCCAATGCTCTCGAATGCCCTGGATGGATGCATCACCGGCGCCTGCGCCAGCGCGCGTCCGGCGAACGTCAGCAGCACGAGCAGGATCAGGCGATGCATGCGGCGAGCAGCTGCGCGAAGGCGCGGGCGCGGTGGCTGATCCGGCCTTTCTCCGCGGGATCCATCTCGCCGTAGGTTTCGCTCCGGCCGGCATGGACGAAAATCGGATCGTAGCCGAACCCACGTGTCCCCCGCGGCGGCCAGACCACCGTCCCGTCGACGCGGCCGAAGAAGGTCGCGGTGTATGCGTCCGGCCAAGCGATGCAGAGGACGCTGACGAACCAGGCGCGCCGGTCCGCCGCGTCGCCGAGCTCGGAGTTCACGCGCGCCATCGCGATCCCGAAATCGCGCTGCGGCCCCGCCCAGCGCGCGGAGACCACCCCCGGCGCGCCGCCGAGGGCCGCGACGCAGAACCCGGAATCGTCGGCGAGCGCGGGCATCTGTGCGGCGCGGGCCGCGACGATGGCTTTCAGCCGGGCGTTGCCGGCGAAGTCCGGCTCGGTCTCGTCCGGTTCCGGCAAGCCCAAGCTCGCCGCGTCGGCGACCGTGACCCCATACGGCGCGATCAGCTCGACGATCTCGCGCAGCTTGCCCTCGTTGTGGCTGGCGAGGACGAGTGTCTCGCCGGGCGACAGGCCGCGCGCCATCAGCCCTGCCCGACGGCCTCGCGTTGCTTTTCGTTGAGCGCCGCGACGCCGGCTCGCGCCAAGGTCAGCAGCTCGGAGAACTGGACCTCGGAATACGGCTCCCGCTCGGCCGTCGCTTGTATCTCCACAATGCCGCCATTGTCCGTCAGGACGAAGTTGGCGTCCGCCTCCGCCGTGCTGTCCTCCGCATAGTCGAGGTCGAGCACGGCCGTTCCGCCAACCAGGCCGCAGGAGACCGCCGCCACTTGCGCGGAGAGCGGCACTGATTTCAGAACGTTGGCCGCCTTC